>CADBUD010000322.1 GCA_902797785.1 uncultured Lachnospiraceae bacterium | reverse complement strand
GATGCGGCCGGTGTCCAGGCCGATGGTCAGGTCTGTCATCCGGTCGGTGTCCGGGCCGATGGTCAGGTCTGTCATCCGGTCGATGATCTGGTCTGGTGTTTGGACAATTTCCCTTTTTACAAGAAAGTTCTAAGAGCTCCAGCTCCTGCTCAATCTGCTCTTCTGGCTCTGGAAGGTTCTCCTGTTTTTGTTCGTTGTCCATTTTGTCTTCATCCTGATGAATTTTTTCCGCGATCTGAACACAGATTTGCTTTAGTACGGTTTTGTCAGGATAGGCATCGAACATTCTGCTTCCCTCATATTCCATTTTATCACATTCTTCTTCAATATAGCCCTGCAGCATTTTTGCACGTTCCGGATAGAGACGTTTCATTTTCTCAAAATCACGCTCATATTCCCATTCTTCCAGATATTTTTGCTGCTTTGGGTGGCTTTGGTAGTAGGGGATGGAACGATCCTGTTCCATGCAGCCAAGGGTAGCATAATATTCCTCAGGCTCCTGGTAATCGGCGCGTTCTTCTTGAACCTGGCTGGTCCAATCCGGTTCATAGTACTGATCCATATGATATTCTCCTTTTTCGTTCTTTTTTATATTGTATGTTGAAAAGAGGAGAGAAGTGAGATTTTTTTGTTATGAACCGCAAAGCTGTGAATAGTAACGGATATTAGTTAAAGAGCCTTGATCCGGTCGCCCCGTTCATAGGAAATTTCGTGGCCGATGCTGTGTAGACGTTGGGCCAGACAGGAAATACACTCGGCACTTTCTTCGCCGGTACAGATTTTGTTATCATATAGTTCATACTGTTTTCTGTTATTCACAGGCGAAAGGTTGGGCATGAGAACATTTGCGCCGGCCAGGATGCCAAGCTCCCGTCCGCGCGTATGGAGAGTTCCCAAAGCTGTCGTTGCCGGAAGCAGGACGTCCGGGATCATCAGCCGGATCAGCCCCAGAAGGAATAGGGTCTGTTCAACGCTTCCCTTTACTTCTTTGGCAAAAGGGGTTTCATGATGAGGGATGAATGGACCGATTCCGATCATATCCGGTTGAATGCGCTGCAGGAAAAGAAATTCTTCTGCCAGATGCTCTGTGTTCTGTCCCGGGGAGCCGACCATGAAGCCGCAGCCGGTCTGATAGCCGATTTCCTTTAAGTCGAAAAGACAGCGGATCCGGTTCTCATAGGATAATTCCTTGGGATGAAGGAGCTGGTAATGCTCTTTGGTGGCGGTTTCATGACGGAGGAGATAACGGTCTGCCCCGGCATCAAAATAGGCCTGATAACTTTCTTTTGATTTCTCCCCAATGGAAAGTGTCACGGCGCAGTCGGGAAATTCCTGTTTGATCTTGTGGATTAGGTCAGTCAGAATCTCATCGGTATAAAAAGGATCCTCTCCGCCCTGAAGGACAAAGGTGCGAAATCCTAAGTCTCTGCCCGTTCGGCAGCAGGCCAGAATTTCCTTTGGCAGCAGGCGGTATCGCTCCACCTTGGGATTTCCGGAACGGATGCCGCAGTAATAGCAGTTGTTTTGGCAGATGTTGGTAAATTCAATCAGCCCCCGCAGATAGATTTTCTTTCCATAAATACGGTCCCGAAGCCGCCGGGCGCGCGAGAATACCTCATTGGAAAGCTCCTTGCTTGGATGGGTAAGGAGAAGGAGCCATTCCGGTCTGGAAAGTCTGTGATTCTGTTCCAGTTTTAAAAGCAATTCCGTTTGAAGGGATATTGATTTCATGACAGGTCACCTGGTTGGGGAAGGTTTTTTCGCCAAACGAACCGGTTCACCGTCTCCGTGTAGGACTGGATGATCTTGACCACCTTTGAGGAAACATTGGTATCGATATAATCCGGGACAGGGATGCCGTAGTCTTTTGCCTGGTGCATTTGAACGGCCAGCTCCACGGACTGCAGCAGCCCGTCTGTGTGAATCCCGGACAGAAGGAAGCAGGATTTTTCCATGGCTTCCGGGCGTTCTGTGCTGGTCCGGATGCAGACGGCTGGAAAGGGCATCTGAATGGAGGTAAAATAGCTGGACTCCTCCGGCAGGGTTCCGGAATCTGACACGACGGCAAAGGCATGGACCTGCAGGCAGTTATAATCGTGAAATCCCAGAGGTTCATGCATGATGACACGAGGATCGAGCTCAAATTTTCCTTCCAGCTTCATCTGCTCTAACCGTTTCCGGCTTCTTGGATGGCAGGAATAGAGGATCGGGAGCTGGTAGGTTTTGGCAAGGGTATTGATTGCTGAAAACAGGGAAAGGAAGTTTCGTTCTGTATCCACATTTTCCTCACGATGTGCAGATAATAAGATATAGCCTCCTTTTTTGATGGAAATGCCGGTTTCCTTTGTGAGACGGTCGTGGATGTCGGAGGCAAGGATCTTCTTTAGGTTCTCGCTTAAAACTTCTGCCATAGGACTTCCGGTGACAAAGGTACGCTCTTTTGCTGTGCCGCAGTCGGCTAAATATCTTCTGGCATGTTCAGAGTAGGCGAGATTGACATCGGAAATGATATCTACGATCCGGCGGTTCGTTTCCTCCGGGAGACATTCATCCTTGCAGCGGTTTCCGGCTTCCATGTGGAAGATCGGGATATGGAGCCGTTTCGCGCCGATGACAGAGAGACAGGAATTGGTATCCCCCAGAACAAGGACAGCGTCAGGACGCAGGTGAGCCATTAATTTATAGGAGGAATCAATGATATTCCCCATGGTTTCGCCCAGATCTTTGCCTACGGCCTGCAGGTATACCTCAGGATCTTCAAGCTCCAATTCCTTGAAAAATATGCCGTTTAAATGATAATCGTAATTTTGGCCGGTATGGCATAAAAGGGTATCAAAATAGGTTCTGCATTTTTTGATGACGCAGGAGAGGCGGATAATCTCCGGGCGGGTTCCTACGATGATCAAAAGCTTTAATTTTCCATTATTTTTCCATTGTATATGGTTAAAATCTACGTTCATTTTTCCCTGCTTTCTACACATTCAAAAAATGTGTCTGGATGATGAGGGTCAAATTGTTCATTGGCCCACATGACGGTGACTAAATTTTCGGTATCAGATAAATTGATGATATTGTGCGTAAACCCCGGCAGCATCTGAATGGCTCTCATCTGCTCTCCATAGACCTCAAAGGAATGGATAGGATAGGGCTTTCCTGTCTGGGGGTCAGTACCGATCCGGCGTTCCTGGATCAGTCCGTGTCCGGAAACCACAATAAAGATCTCCCACTTGCTGTTGTGCCAATGCTGTCCGCGGACATTTCCCGGCCGGGCAATATTAATGCTGACCTGTCCGCAGTCCGGTGTTTTTAACAGCTCTGTAAAAATGCCCCGGTTATCCACATGCATGGGAAGGTCATAGGACATGGCGGATTCCGGGAGATAGGACAGGTAGGTGGAATACAGTTTTTTGGCAAACGATCCTTCTGGAATCTGCGGCATAAAAAGCGTAGATGGCATAGCTTTAAAGCGATATAGTAAATCGATGATTTCTCCTATGGAAGCATGATAGGTCAGTGGGACATGGCAATAGGTTCCGCAAGGGGAAGGAACGGAGTCCAATCCCTCGTATTCACATCGATTTTCTTTTCCTTCCAGTGCATCGAACATTTCATAGACGAGATCGTCAATGTATAAAAGCTCCAGCTCTGTGGTCGGGTCGTTGACCAGATAGTCCAAGTCATTCGCGATTGCGTGGCAGAAGGTGGCCACGGCACTGTTATAATTCGGGCGGCACCATTTCCCGAACAGGTTCGGAAAACGATAGACCAGAACCTTTGCGCCGGTCTCTTTGGAATATTGGAAAAAGAGTCTTTCCCCCTCCAGCTTGCTTTTTCCGTATTCAGAACCCGAAAACCGTCCAAGAAGAGAGGCCTGAATGGAGCTTGCGAGCATGACGGGACAGAAATTGGAGTACTGTTTTAGGGTATCTAACAGGTGGGAAGAAAACCCGGCATTTCCTTCCATAAATTCGGAAGTATGATCAGGGCGGTTGACGCCGGCGAGATGAAACACGAAATCGGCATGTTCGCAGGCTTCCCTGAGCTCTTCTTCGGTAGAATTTTTATCGTATTCATATATTCTGCCGATGCAGATGTTTCTGGTCCGGTTCTTGCCCTCTTTGATGGCTTTTAGATTTTCTATGAGATTTTGTCCGACAAATCCCTTGGCTCCGGTGACTAAGATATTCATGGCACTTCCCCCATCTATGCAAGGCATTCCTGTACATAATCTGTTGTCAGGATTTTTTCGACAGTTTCTTCTACATTAAGAAGTCTGGTATTATGACTGGTGTAGGAATCTTCTGCTTCTGTTGTAACTTCTCCATTGATGAAATATTTATCGTAATTTAAATCCCGGTTATCGGCGGATACACGGAAATAATCTCCCATATCTTCTGAACGGAGACGTTCTTCTCTTGTCATTAAGGTCTCATAGAGCTTTTCGCCATGGCGCGTTCCAATGATGCGTGTTCCGGTATCACCGAACAGCTTTTGTACGGCACGGGCCAGGGTGTCGATGGTGCTCGCATCAGCTTTTTGAATAAAGAGGTCGCCTGGATTTGCATGTTCAAATGCAAATTTTACCAGCTCTACGGCCTCGTCCAGATTCATCAAAAATCGGGTCATTTCCGGATTGGTGATCGTGACCGGCGCTCCGGAGCGGATCTGATGGATGAACAAAGGGATGACAGAGCCGCGGCTGCACATGACATTTCCATATCGGGTACAGCAGATGATGGTATCTCCGCGTTCTGCTGCCACGCGGGCATTGGCTCTGACGACGTGTTCCATCATGGCTTTACTGGTGCCCATGGCATTGATCGGATAGGCAGCCTTATCGGTACTTAGACATACGACACGCTTTACCTTTGCTTCAATGGCAGCATGCAGGACATTATTGGTTCCCTCTACGTTCGTCTGTACGGCTTCCATAGGAAAAAATTCACAGGATGGCACCTGTTTTAATGCGGCGGCATGAAAGATATAATCGACTCCCGGCATGGCATCATGCACCGATTGGGGATCCCGTACATTTCCAATATAAAATTTTACTTTGGAGGCAGCCTCCGGATGATGGGTCTGCAGCTCATGCCGCATATCATCCTGTTTTTTCTCATCCCGGCTGAAAATCCGGATTTCTTTGATATCAGAATGTAAAAAATGTTTTAATACGGTATGTCCAAAGGAGCCGGTACCTCCTGTAATTAATAGCGTTGCGTCTTTAAATGATGACATGGTGTTTCTTCCTTTCTGTTTTTGTGGATCGTTTTTTATCGTTCCTTTACGATGGTTTCTTCCGCTACCCGGAAAATATGATCGCAGGCTTCGATTGTTGTCAGGCGGTGGGCAATAATGATCATGGTCTTCTGTCCGTGAAGGCTGTGGATCGAATCCATGATCGCAGATTCCGTCTCTTTGTCCAGAGCCGAGGTGGCCTCATCAAAAATCAATACCTTGGGATTCCGGTATAACGCCCGCGCGATGCCGATTCTCTGCCGCTGTCCCCCGGAAAGACGCATTCCACGTTCTCCAATCTGGGTGTCCAGACCTTTTGGAAGCTTTCTGACAAAATCTGCTACGGCGGCTTCCTCCAGGGCCTTCCAGACCTTCTCGTCTGAAATCTTATCCGGAGGTTCCCCGAAGGCAACGTTGGACCGGATGGAATCATCCAGCATAAAGATCATCTGCGGAATATATCCGATCTGTTCCAGCCAGTCTCCGATATTTTGATGAATATCGACCCCGTCAACGAGAATCTGTCCCTCCTGCGGACAAAGAAGCCCCAGGATAATGTCCACCGAGGTGGTCTTTCCTGCACCGGAAGGGCCAACGATTCCAACGGACTCTCCGCGGTGAATGACCATAGAGGCATGGGTCAGTACATTTTCCTTTGAACCGGGATAGTGATAGGTGATCTGCCGGAAATGGATTTCCTTTGAAAAATCCGGAATGTGTATCGTAGGAGAGACTGGCTCTTTTGCTGCAGGCTCCGCCGGTTTGTTTTTCTCCGGGATGGCGGAAAGGGTAACATCCTCCCGGTTCTCCAATACTCTCAGGTTCTCGATCATTTTATCGAGCATGGGCTCTCCATAGGCAATGCTTGTCATGGAAGAGGAAATCCGGTTTACGGAAGGGAGCAGCCGCATGGCAGCCATGGCAACTGCGGTAAGCATAGGGATGATGGATTCTAAATCTGATCCGCGGTAAATTAATACGGCGACGACAATGAACATGACTCCCATGCTGATGGCTTCAATAAAAAAACGAGGGATCAAATTTAAAATCTGGCTCCTTCGGTTCGTCTGGACAAAAACCTGTCCGCAGGCATCGTAATTGTCCTGAAAAAAGGCCTCCCGTTTCATGACCTTTAGTTCCTTGATGCCCTGAATCGATTGTAGAAGCCATTTATGCATTCCGGCATAGGCTTTTTGGTTCTCAAGTCCCGCTGTCCGAAGAATCGGCTTTAGTATCATGAAAATAAAAAATACAAGCAGGAGCATCATCACTGCCATACAGGTCGTCACCAAAGGATTGATGACAAAAATCGTGAGGATCAGCATGGAGGAAACGACCAGCTCAGTAAACAGTGAGAGAAGTGTGATCAAAAGATTGAATGCGGAAACGGTATCGCTGTTGATGACCCGGATGACTTCACCGGAGCTCATTTTCAGAAAATGCTCATAGGGTCTGTGGACAAAGGTCTCTAAGAGCTTTTTTTGCATGACGAACATATTTCCGTAGACAAAACGGTATTGGATGTTAAACTGGAACATCAGATAAACGTTTTTTAAAATATAGATCATTGCCAGAAAAATAGCAAGAAATACCAGAAATGTCCGGGGGGAGTGAAGGTGCAGAATACCGCAGACCCATTGAACATAATGGTTTTTCATGGTCTGTTCCGGGGCCATGACAACGTTCATGAACGGGAGCATTAAGGAAACGGAGCAGGTTTCCAAAAATCCCCCGATGATCATTAAGATTCCCAGCTCGAAAATCCGTAGCTTCTGGTGGGAGGATAATACCATTTTGTATTTTCTGATGACTCGTATGATTGACATGATCGTATCTGCAATTCTCCTTACTTTTGTTGTGTCCTGATGAAAAAAGAACACAAATATTATATCATTGACGAGGGGGAAATACAATAATATATTTTGGGGCACAGTTTGTGCATAAAGTCCATTTGCCATTCCGGTTCTCCTGCGATATACTGTTGCCGTGAACTGTTGTTATGAACAGCAAAGCTGTGAAGAATGAAAGTGAGGATAAGAATGAGATTTATAATTCAAAGAGTACAAAAAGCAAGTGTGACAGTGGATGATGCGGTCATTGGAGAGATCGGAAAAGGATTTTTGGTACTGATCGGAATCGCCGGGGAGGACACAAAAGAAATCGCAGATAAGATGATAAAAAAGCTGCTGGGCATGAGGATTTTTGAGGATGAGAACGGAAAGACCAATTTAGACCTGAAACAGGTAAGCGGAAGCCTGTTGTTAGTTTCCCAGTTTACCTTATATGCAGACTGCAGGAAGGGAAATCGCCCTTCCTTTGTCCGGGCAGGAAAACCGGAGCTGGCAGAAGAACTATATGAATACATTATATCTGAATGCAGAAAGCAGGTACCGGAGATCTTGGTGGAAACGGGAAGCTTTGGAGCAGATATGAAGGTGAAGCTTCTAAATGACGGACCCTTTACGGTGCTTTTGGACAGCGCAGAGCTGTGAACCTGAAAAGTGGACGGATCTTTTTGAACAGGCCAGGGAGCTTGGAATCAGCTTTATTTTATTAGCAGGCGGGGAGCCGATGGTACGCAGAGGTGTGATTGGGGCAGCGGGCAGGATTCCGCAGATTCTTTTTCCGATTTTTACGAATGGGACGATGCTGGATGAGGATTATTTAAAGCTGTTTGAAACGTATAGAAATCTGATTCCGGTCTTTTCTATTGAAGGAGATCAGGCCAAGACAGATCAAAGGCGCGGAACGGGGGTCTATGAAAAGCTGATGGAAGGAATGGGGAGCATGCAGAAACGCCAGCTGTTATTCGGCTGTTCCGTCACAGTGACGAAGGAAAATCTTTCCAGTGTGATTTCATCAGAGTTTGT
>CADBUD010000321.1 GCA_902797785.1 uncultured Lachnospiraceae bacterium | reverse complement strand
TGAAAGCGACATTTTCCTTACAAAATCCGTGCGCATCATTTTTATACCGTTAACGAAAACCGGCAACGGTTTTCGTTAACGAGTATATTATAAACGATGCGGGGGAAGAATACAAGTTATAGGAAACGAATTTATTCGTTTCCTATTGCGCCGATTTTCAAAACGTTTTCTGAAAATAGTTGAAAACCTCATGTGTATTTGGTATAATTTATGATGAAATGTGAAAATTTTATGAAATTTCAAATGACAGAGAGCCAAATGAGGGGGTGAGTCAGATATGAAGATCCATAAAGTAGAAACAATAACATCAAAAATAGATCAGTTCAGAATAGAAAGCACAGGACAGCCACGTCGTTACTGTGCTTTTTTTTCATCTGTTCCTTTTATTGTTCCCATGCAGTACGCTTGCTGCATCAGGGCACGGGACAGATGAGTATAAGAGACGGCAGGGAATCTTGACGGAGGAGCCTGACGAATCAGAAAAATATTACGGTTCACAGCCTCGCTGTTCATAGCAATACCATACGCATGAAAATACCTTGCGGGATATCGGCTGTGAGTCGTAATAGAAAAATAAAAAAGGAGGAAATGGCGTAATGAAACACAAAAAGCGATTAGGAAAGCAGATTCTAAGCTTTATCCTTTCTCTTGCGATGGTGTTTGGAATGACGCCGGAGACAGCGCTGACAGCAATGGCAGCGGAGTATTCTACCGGAGAGATCGATATGAGCACCCTTCAAGAGGAAGATTTACTGCAAAATGGCCTGGAAGGAATCAAAAACTATGAAGATTATACGATCAAACTAAAAGCAGAACGCTATGGTAAAAATGATGGTACGGTCATGGCAGAAGATGCTACGATAGTATCAGGTGGATCGGTTGAGATGAAAACAGAGAGTGAAGGTCTTTATCTCACGACGGACAGCAGCATCAAATATTACCCGTATTATGGGGAAACTAAGGTTGCGGATTGGATCGTACTGGAAGTAGACCACGAGAAAAAAACAATCACGCTGGGCGGTCATCTGGCTGCGGTGAAGACAGCTACATATAGTGGTGCTCCGATTTTAACAGAAGGTCTGACCTATACAGGAGAGCCTTTGAATCTCGTGACAGAAGATCCAGTGGCAGAGAATGGAACAGTACTTTACAGTACCGATCAGGAAAACTGGTATTCGAAAGAGGAGTTTACACAGACCAATGCCGGAACGTATTCCATCTGGTTCTGTGTCAAGGGAAATCCGGGCTATGCTGACAGTGAAGCTGTCGAAGCCGGAACCGTTATAATAGCCCAAAAGACGGTAGTAGATCCGACAATCACGCTCCCACAGTCAGTTTATCCATATACCGAGGGATTATCTGTTTCCCCGATTCCGACGGTAATGGATGGGGATGTTGTCATTCCGAAAAAGGAATATCGGCTGGATTATGAAAATAATGATGAGATGGGCACGGCGGTTCTGATTGTTGAAAATCGGACAGGCGGGAATTATATCATTACCTTCTCATCAGAAGAAAAAGCCCGGGTGGAGTTTACAATCACCAGTGGGGCGTCCTCTCTGTCCAGACCGCCTGCGGCAAAGAACGATCTGACCTATACAGGTGAACCACAGGAGCTGATTACGGCGGGAAGTGCCAGAAATGGTACCATGGTATACTATGTGACGAGCGGAACTCTTGCAGAGGGAGAGACTATACCGGATGGGGCGTGGAGCGAAGAACTTCCTAAAGCTTCTGCTGTCGGTACATATTCCGTATACTATAAGATCAAGGGAAATAAGATCAACGAAGAAGAAAGCTTTACAGATTGGCCGGAAGGGGAAACGAATGGTCTAAGACTGAGTGTCACGATTGAAAAAGCGACCCTGACGGTAACAGCGAAAGACCATACCATTACCTATGGAGACAAGCCTTCCGGAAATGGCGTGACGTTTTCCGGATATTTAAATGATGCAGATCTGGAGGCGTTAAAAGCCCAGACACCAAAATATACCTATACCTATAGCCGGTATGATGATATCGGTAAGTATACAGATGCGATTGTGCCATCCGGCATAAAAAGCGATGCTTACCATATTGTTTATGAAAGCGGTACCTTGACCGTAGAGCCAAAGCTCGTTACCATCGCCGGATTAAAGGCAGGAAACAAGGTATATGACGGTACGACAGAGGCAGAGGTTACAGGAACAGCCGTCATCGAAGGATTGATGAATCAGGATGATCTGACCGTAGAACCTGGTAGGGCAGATTTTGAAGATAAAAATGCCGGAAAGGATAAGAAGGTGACATTTTCCGGTTATTCCCTGGGTGGTTCCAAGGCAGGAAATTATAAGCTGACGGGACAGCCGGCGGAGGTGATGGCAGACATCACGCCAAAGACAATCGGATTAGAGTGGTCGGATGATGAAATTAAGCCATACACAGGAAAAAAACAGGTACCGACAGCGACGGCTCTTGGCTTGATCGGGGAAGATACCTGTGCTGTCGTTGCCAGCGGGGCACAGATCAATGCAGGAACATATACAGCAAAAGCCATTGCATTAAAGAATGAGAACTATCAGCTTCCGACGGAGGAAGCTCTCCTTGAGCATGAGTTTCAGATTCCAAGAGCGAAGGTAATCGTTCAGGCCAGGGATCTGACAAAGATCTATGGAGAGGAAAATCCGGAGCTGACAGCGGATGTGTCTGGATGGATCGAGGGAGACACGAATAAGATTAATTATCAATTGAGCTGCGAAGCAGGAGAAGATGTAGGAGTATATTCCATCACAGCGACCGGCGAAGCGATTCAGGGAAATTATGAAGTCAGCTATCAAAAGGGTAAGTTTACAATAACGGCAGCCGAGATGGAAATTGTTCATCCAAAAGGACAGGAAGAACTGATCTATAACGGAAAGAATCAGGAGCTGATTACAGCGGGAATTGTCACAGGTGGAACGATTAGCTATAGTCTGACAGAAGATGGAACGTATACCGAGGATCTTCCGGCTGCTAAAGATGCCGGTGATTATACGGTATGGTATCAGATCGAAGCAGATGGCAACCACGAAGGTGATCTGAAAGATTCGATTCCTGTAAAAATTTTGCCAAAGTCAATTTCCGAAGCAAAAGTTACATTAGCAACAGGAATCTTTGAATTTGACCGGAACGAAAAGAGACCTGTAATTAATTTGGTGACCCTTGGGGAAATCAAACTTTTGGCAGGAACAGATTATGAAGTAATCTCCGGAGCGGAAGGGACGAATGCCGGTGATTATACCCTAAAAATCGAAGGAAAGAATAATTATACCGGCACAGCTTCTGTAGACTGGAACATCACACCGGAGGATCTGTCGGAGTATGAAATAGCGTCATCTAAGGACTATATTTATCCGGCTGCGATCGACCTATCGGATTGGAGTGTGAAAGATGATCATAACGAAAAGATTATTTTGACACCAGATGATTGTACGGTAGTTTATCAGGCGAAAAAGGATGGTGATATCTATGAAAATTTGGAGGACGATCCATCCAAACCTCCTGTAGATGCCGGTTTCTATCGGGCTGTCGTGACCTACCAGGGAAATTATACAGGAACCGGAAACTTTGATTTTCTGATATGTCAGGCGAAATATCCTAGTTTATTACCGGAGGATTTTGAGAGCCATGCGACATCACTTTTTGGGAAGAACGATGGAAGGATTACAGAGAAAACTGCGGGAAGCTTAAAAGGCTGTGAGTATACGACAGGTAATCCGACAGATGAAAATGCAGTATGGACACCGGTGTCCGAAACAGGGATTACCGATCTTTTGGCAGGAACCATATCTCTTCGCAGGAAGGCAGATGCGAACCATATGGCGTCTGATTCCATTCAGATCACTGTTGAAAATGGACCAAAAGCATCACTTACCGGGGCAGCTGAAACAAGTGGCTACAGTATCACTGCAAGTGGTGATCCTGAGGAAGGTTACTCCTATCAGGCTGCGGTCACATTGACCATTGCGACAGATGCCGGCTGGAGCTTTGCTGATCCAGTAGCAGCAGAGATTGGCGGTAAAACATATATTTTTAATTCAGAAACTCATACTGTTGAGATAACAGTCACAGATATTGATTCGCTAAAAGTGACAGAAGTTAACGGTATTGTAGATCGTACAAAGCCGACAGGTGAAATAAACATTGCTGCAAATGCATGGAAAACATTCTTGAATGTCATCACCTTTGGACTGTTCTTTAAAGAAAAGCAGGATGTGAAAATTACGGCAGAAGATGAGGGAAGTGGAGTGTCCGACATTTCCTATTATCTATGGGAAAAAATAGGAAATTCTGTCCCTCCGGCAACAGAAGAAAAATTGATCAGCGAAGCGGGGGATGCATGGGCTGCATACGGTGATAAACTCTCGATCGACCCGTCAGGAAACTATGTAGTCTATGCAAGAATCACAGATGTTTCAGGAAATGTAACATATCTTTCCAGTGACGGATTGGTATTGGATGCTGAAGCACCGATGATAGATGGGGTGGAATCAGAAAGAACCTATACGATTATGGGAAATGCAAAGACACATTTATTTACGGTGATGGATGATAATCTTGAGGTAGTCACCGCTGATGCATCGACACTTGTACCTGTTTCCACAACGAATAACCGGTATCAATATCAACTTTCCAAGGGCGTTTACAGCAGGATCTTCGCAGAAGACAAAGCAGGAAATACAGCAGAAGTCGAAAAGATTACCATCCTAAGAAATATTTCAGAGGCAGTGATTACTCTGTCAGAGACATCCCTTTCCTATAATGGGAACGTTCAGACGCCTGACATAACAGATGTTATTCTGGATGAACAACCATTGACTTCTGAGGTTTATACTGTATCTTATCAAAGAAAAGAAGGAGATGGCACATGGGAAGTATGTGAATCTCCGAAAGCAGCAGGAACGTATCGTCTGTTCATTACGGCGAAAGAGGAAAATGTGGCCGAACACTGCTATACAGGAACCGCATCCGCTGAGTGGAAGATTGAACCGGCAGAGCTTCCGGTCATAGCGACAGGCGTCAGTGTTACTTATGACGGAAATGCACACAGTATTGAGGTGAGTGCAGAAGATTTTGATCCGGATGTGACGGTATATTTCAGTACTCAGGCGGCACTGACAGAAGAGAATTATATGGCTATCGGTACGACACAAAAACCGAAATTTACAAATGCAGCAGCCACGACGGTTTACTATTATGTGAAAAGTGATAACTTTGCTCCTTCCCCGGCCAGCGGAAGTGTAGAGGTAGAAATTAAAAAGGCACCTCTGACGATCACGGCAAAAGACCAGAGTATCGTCTATGGGGAAGCTCCGGAAGATAAAGGAAAAGCAGTGTCCGGAAGCGGAGTGACCTATTCAGGCTTTGTGGGAGATGACTCCGAGACAAAAGAGGGCGTCCTGAGCGGCAGCGTGAAGTACAGCTATGACTACGCACAGTACGAAGATGTAGGAACAGGAGAGTTTACTGTTACTCCGGAAGGAATCGAAGCAGACAACTACGACATCACCTTTGTTGATGGAATCCTTCATGTTGCCAAAAAACCGGCAGCATTTACATGGCAGGAACCACTTACCTTTACCTATGATGGGAAAGAAAAGGTTGTAACGGCCGAAGCAGTAACAGTAAATCATGATGTGCTTGAGCTTTCTTACGAAGGAAATAAAGGAATCAAAGCAGGAACCTATACCGCACAGGTAGCTTCCATTAGCGGAACCAAAGCAGCGAACTATGAGTTTGCGGAAAATGAAGCTACAGCAAAACAGGAATGGAGCATTACACAGGCAGTGCTTCCGGTCACAGCGACAGGTACCAGTGTTGTTTATGACGGAGAGAAGCACAGCATTGAGGTGAGTGCGGAAAACTTTGATTCAGAGAATGTGACCGTATATTTCAGCACCAAGGCAGCGTTGACAGCAGAGAATTATGAGACCTCCGGCTCAAAGAAGAATCCGGGATTTACGGATGCAGGAACCAACACGGTCTACTATTATGTAGCAAGTAAGAATTATGACCCGCAGCCGGTCAGCGGAAGCGCACAGGTAGAAATCAAGAAGGCGCCTTTGAAGATCGCTGCAAAAGATCAGGACATCATCTATGGAGATGATCCGAAAGATAAAGGAGAAGAAATATCCGGAAGCGGAGTGTACTATTCAGGTTTTGTGGGAGATGACTCCGAAACAAAAGAGGGCGTCCTGAGCGGCAGTGTGAAGTACAGCTATGATTATGCGCAGTATGAAGATGTAAAAACAGGGGCCTTCACTGTTATTCCGGAAGGAATCAAAGCAGCGAACTACGACATTACCTTTGTTGGAGGAACTCTCCATGTTGCGAAGAGACGGGCAGCATTTACATGGAAGGAACCATTTACCTTTACCTATGATGGAAAAGAAAAAATCGTAACTGCAGAAGCAGTAACGGTGAACCATGATGTGCTTGAGCTTTCTTACAAAGGAAATAAAGAGACCAAAGCAGGAACCTATACGGCAAAAGTGGTTTCCCTTGGCGGAATCAAAGCAGCGAACTATGAGCTTGCGGAAAATGAAGCTACAGCCGGACAGGAATGGAGCATCACACAGGCAGTACTGCCGGTAACAGTGACAGATGCCAGCATTGTATATGATGGAAAGAAGCACAGCATCGAGGTGAGCGCAGAAAACTTTGATCCAGAGAATGTAACTGTATATTTCAGCACCAAGGCAGCACTGACAGCGGAGAATTATGAGACCTTCGGTTCAAAGAAGAATCCGGAATTTACGGATGCGGGAACTACCACAGTCTACTATTATGTAGAAAGTAAGAATTATGACCCACAGCCGGTCAGCGGAAGCGCGAAGGTAGAAATTCAGAAGGCACCGCTGAAGATTGCCGCAAAAGATCAGAGCATCATCTATGGAGAAAATCCGAAGAAAGAGGGAGAAGTGGTATCCGGAAACGGAGTGACCTATTCGGGCTTTGTGGCTGGAGAATCAGAAACAACAGAAGGCGTACTGGGCGGTAAAGTAACCTATGTTTATCAATATAAACAGTATGATGATGTAGGAGTCTATGCTGTGACGCCGGCAGGATTGACTGCAAAGAACTATGATATTACCTTTGCCGGTGGAAATCTTAAGGTCGTCGAGAGACCAATTGAGTTCAAATGGCAGGAAGAAAAAGAATTTGTCTATGACGGTACAGTAAAGACCGTGACTGCATGCGCAGTGAATCTGGTCAGCAATGACGCATTGACGATTCTTTATCAGGAAGATGTCGATAGCCCTAGCGCAATAACAAATTCAGCAATAGACGCAGGCAGATATATTGCAAAGGTAAAAGCTGTCGAGGGGACAAAGAAGGATAACTATATTATTGATACTGGCTCCAATGATGAGACGATATGGAGGATTGATGAGGCAGAGGCTGAAATCACAGAGCCTTTAGGAAATCAATTGACCTACAACGGCAAGGCGCAGGAGCTTGTGAGTGGCGCAAGCGTGGTCGTAACGGGTGGAAGTGTGGTATATGCACTCGGAGACGAAGATGCCGCACCGGAGAGTGAAAAATTTATAGGAGCTGTACCGACTGCGACAAATGCCGGAATCTACTACGTATGGTACAAGGCAAAGAGCGATAGGAATCACAAGGATACAGAGCCAAAAGCAGTAAAAGTAAAAATTGCAAAACGTCCGCTGAAATTTGTATGGCAGACAGAAACAGAGTTTACTTATGATGGAGAACCTAAGACTGTAACAGCAGAAGCCATTACTGCGACCGGCGATCTGTTGAAGTTGATTTATGTGGAGAATGAAGAAACCGAAGTCGGAAGCTATCAGGCACAGGTAGTGGACTTTGTAGGAACTTCGAAAGAAAACTATGAAATCAATGGAGAGGAAGCTTCCAGAACACAGGCATGGACGATCACCCCATCAGCAGTAGCTTATGTGGCACCTAAGGCGAAAGTGCTTAGTTATAATCTGGAGGCTCAGGAACTGGTAGGAGGGCAGGCAGTAACGGGCGGAAGCTTTGTCTATGCCCTTGGAGAAAATGGAGAGACCGCACCGGAGGAACCGTATGTGAAGGAAATCACCTCAGCTACGGATGCCGGAATCTATTATGTATGGTACAAAGTCATTCCGGATGAGAACCATACCGGAACGGAGCCAAAGAGCATAAAAGCGGAGATTCTTCCAAAAACCGTGACAGATGCGGCAATCGTACTGTCAAGAACGGAATATCCATATGAAGAAGGAGTAGAAGTCACACCGAATGTAACCTTAAAGGATGAGGATGTGATCATTCCACAGAAGGAATACAAACGTACCTATCATGATAATACGAGACCGGGAACCGCTTACGTCAGCATTGAAGATGTCACAGGCGGGAACTACATTTTAGATTTTACATCTGAAGATACAGCAAAGGCAGAATATTTGATCAAGAACGGAACGCCTTCCATTGTGAAGCCGCCAAAGGCAAAAACATTGACCTACGATGGTACAGCACAGGAACTGATCGTATCCGGAACCGCTCTGCATGGAACCATGGTCTACTATGTGAGCGAGACCGAGCTTTCCGGCGAGGATGAAATCGATGCGGAAGAATGGAGCACCGAAATACCAAAGCAAAAGGATGCCGGAACCTATTTTGTCTACTACAAGATCAAAGGTGACGAGTATTATGATGATTGGACCGGAGAAGAGAAACATGGACAAAAGGTAGAGGTAACGATCCGGAAGAAAGCTTTGACCGTGACTGCGACAGCAGCATCCATCACTTATGGAGAAAAGCCGGCCGGAAACGGTGTATCTTATGAAGGTTTTGTGGATGGAGAGTCTGAGAAGACAACAGGAATCTTTATAGCGCCTCTTACCTATCGTTACAGCTATCAGCAGTTTGATGATGTCGGAATCTACCAGGTGACACCGGCAGGATTGACGGCAAAGAATTATGATATTTCATTTAAAGGAAATAAACTGACAGTTCAGAAAAAACCAGTAACATTGACTTGGTCTGCCGATACGTTCACCTATGATGGTACGCAAAAGACCGTAACAGCGGCAGCCGTAGGCATTGAAAACAAAGATGCTGTAGAAATCATCTATCTTGATGCCGATGAAACGACTCATACGGCAACAGAGACGGGAAGCTATACAGCGAAAGCAGCGCTTGGAGGAACAAAGGCAGGAAACTATCAGCTCAACGAAGAATCCGCAAGCCATAACTTCAACATTACCAAGGCGGATCTGAACGTAACAGCAACTGGCTGCAGCGTGACCTATGATGGCAAGGCACATAGCATCGAAGTGAGCGCAGAAAAAGCCGGTGGCGGTGTGTCCATATATTACAGCACGGAAAAAGAGCTGTCCGCAGAGAATTATACAGAGGACGGAACAAAAGAAAAGCCGACGAGAACGAAGGCAGGAAAAACGACAGTATATTATTATGTAACAAGTGGAAACCATAATCCGAAGCCGGTCAGCGGAAGCGCAGTGATCACCATCGCAAAGGCAGATGCAGAGATTACTGCACCGGCAGCAAAGAATCTGACCTACAATGGAGAGGCACAGGCACTCGTAGATGCAAAAGACGTGAAGGTGACCGGAGGAAGTATTGCGTATGCTCTGGGAGAGAATGATACGACAGCACCTTCCGAATCAGAATTCAAGACAGCCATTCCGACGAAAAAGGATGCCGGAACCTACTATGTATGGTACAAGGCAACAGGGGATGAGAACTACGAGGCTTCAGAAGCCAGAGCGGTTAAAGCCAAGATGGCAAAGGCAGAGATTTCCATCACAGCAGAGGATAAGAGCAGCAGATACGGAGAAGCGCTTGCAAAACTGACGTGGAAGGTCAGTGGAGCTTATATCACAGGTGATGAGCTTGGCATTTTAGCAGCGACCAAAGCAGCGGCAGAAGGAGAGAATGCAAAGGTCGGCACCTATCCGATTACGCTTAGTTGGAACAACAACGCGAACTATGCCGCAGAACTGACGAGCGGAACCTACACGATTACAAAAGCAGATGCCGTCGTAACGGCACCGGCAGCAGCAGATCTGACCTACAATGGAACCGCGCAGACACTCGTAGATGCGTCGGAGGTAAAAGTGACCGGAGGAAGC
>CADBUD010000320.1 GCA_902797785.1 uncultured Lachnospiraceae bacterium | reverse complement strand
ATACACGTTGAAGCAGTAACTACAAATCGTGAGATTGTAGCGAATCATCTAGCATATACACATTTGTATATGTTTTTAGTAGCAGGACAAGATGAGCAAACAGGTATTAACGAAGGAAGATTTTATCAGAGCAGTAAAGGACAATGTCAAAAAGCTCTACCGGAAAAAATTTAAAGAGGTTGGCAGCCAGGAGATTTTTCAGGCCGTTTCCTATGCGGTAAAGGATTTGATCATTGATCGCTGGCTCGCAACACAGCAGGCATATGAGGAGCAGGATCCAAAGACCGTTTACTATCTTTCCATGGAGTTCTTAATGGGACGTGCTTTGGGAAACAACCTGATCAACCTTCAGGCATATGATGTCGTAAAAGAAGCATTGGATGAGCTTGGCGTGGACATCAATGTCATTGAGGATGAAGAACGTGACTGGGCGCTTGGAAATGGTGGTCTGGGACGTTTGGCTGCCTGTTTTTTGGATTCATTGGCTACCCTTGGCTACTCCGCTTATGGCTGTGGAATCCGCTACCGCTATGGTATGTTCAAGCAGAAAATTGAGAATGGATTCCAGAAGGAGGTTTCTGACGACTGGCTGCGCAATGGCAACCCGTTCGAGCTGAAACGTCCGGAGTACACAAAGGAAGTAAAATTTGGCGGATATGTCCGTTATGAGGATACCGGAAATGGAAACTACCGCTTCGTACATGAAGGATATCAGTCCGTCAAAGCTGTTCCATATGACTGCCCGATCATTGGATATGGAAACAATGTAGTCAATACTTTAAGAATCTGGGACGCAGAGCCGATGGAGGTATTCCATCTGGATTCCTTTGATAAAGGAAATTACCAGAAGGCAGTAGAAGAGGAAAATCTGGCAAAGAACCTGGTAGAGGTGCTCTATCCGAATGACAATCACTACGCTGGAAAAGAGCTTCGTCTGAAACAGCAGTATTTCTTTATTTCCGCAAGTATTCAGGAAGCAGTAGAAAAGTATAAGAGAAAACATGATGATATCCGCAAGCTCTACGAAAAAGTGACCTTCCAGTTAAATGATACCCATCCGACAGTAACCATTGCTGAGTTGATGCGTATCCTTATGGATGAAGAAAATCTGAACTGGGATGAGGCATGGGAAGTGACACAGAAGACCTGTGCCTATACGAACCATACCATCATGGCAGAGGCATTGGAGAAATGGCCGATCGAGCTCTTCTCAAGACTGCTTCCAAGGATCTATCAGATCATCGAGGAGATCAACCGTCGCTTCATTATTGAGGTACAGAAGAAATATCCGGGCGACCAGAGAAAAATCGAAAAGATGGCAATCATCTATGACGGTCAGGTGAAAATGGCTCATCTGGCAATCGTAGCCGGCTTCTCTGTCAATGGTGTGGCAAAACTGCATACAGAGATCTTAAAGAATCAGGAATTAAAAGATTTCTATGAGATGTTCCCGGAGAAATTCAACAACAAGACCAACGGAATCACGCAGAGAAGATTCCTCCTGCATGGAAATCCGCTGCTGGCAGACTGGGTGACCGATCATATCGGAGACGAGTGGATCACAGACCTTCCACATATCCATAAGATCGCGGTTTATGCGGAGGATGAAAAGGCACAGCAGGAGTTCATGAATATCAAATATCAGAACAAACAGCGTCTGGCAAAATATATCTTAGAGCATAATGGAATCGAAGTAGATCCTCGTTCCATCTTTGACGTTCAGGTCAAGAGACTGCACGAGTACAAACGTCAGCTGTTGAATATTCTGCACGTTATGTATTTGTACAACGAATTAAAAGAGCATCCGGATATGGATTTCACCCCGCGTACCTTTATCTTTGGAGCAAAGGCAGCAGCTGGATATAAGATCGCGAAGCTGACGATCAAGCTGATCAACAGCGTGGCAGATGTCATCAACAATGACAAGTCCATCAATGGAAAGATCAAAGTCGTATTTATCGAGGACTACGCAGTATCCAATGCAGAGATCATCTTTGCGGCAGCAGATGTCAGTGAACAGATTTCAACAGCCAGCAAGGAAGCATCCGGAACAGGAAATATGAAATTCATGCTGAATGGTGCTGTGACTTTAGGCACCATGGATGGAGCAAATGTTGAAATGCTCGAAGAGGTCGGTTCAGAGAATATGTTCATCTTCGGACTGAGTTCAGATGAAGTCATCAATTATGAGAACAACGGCGGATACAATCCGATGGATATTTTCAACTCCGATCCGGATATCCGTAAAGTCCTGATGCAGCTGATCAACGGCTTCTATTCTCCGAGCGATCCTGAGCTGTTCCGTGATCTGTATAACTCTCTCTTGAACACACAGAGCACGAGCAAGGCAGATACCTACTTCATCTTAAAGGATTTCAAGGCATACGCAGAGGCGCAAAAACGCGTAGAAGAAGCATACAACGACACCAAGCGCTGGGCAAAAATGGCCATGTTGAACACTGCCTGCACAGGAAAATTCACCTCGGACAGAACCATCCAGCAGTATGTTGACGAAATCTGGAAGCTGGATAAGGTGACCGTGGAATTAGAAGACGAATAAAAATAAAATAAAACAAGGAGTTTCGAAACGAACAGAAATGACCCACATGAAAGCGAAGTCTGTTATACTCATTTTATACCGTTAGCGAAAACCGGCAATGATTTTCGTTGATGAGTATAGCATGGTACAGAGACAATAACAGAGCATGTTTTCCATGTGGGTTGTTTTCAGTAATAGAGAAGCCATAGGGATGAATGTTTATGTTTTGTTACTATTTATGTTTTTCAGCAGAGGTCTTTAAGATGTTTTTTGTTACTATGAACAGCAGAGCTGTGAATAGTAACTGTTTTTTACTCTTGCGTAATTTTTCTGGCATGGTATAATAAAATGAGGTTTTATAGTAACTGTTTTAAAGATTCTTACTTATGGTAAGATTTACATGGAGGAGAAAATGAAAATAATAATTATTGGCTGCGGAAAAGTAGGCTATGCTTTAGCAGAGGAGCTGACGCAGGAGGAGCATGACGTAACGATCATTGACTCCGTCGCGTCCCGGCTGCAGGAAGCATCAGAAGATCTGGATGCTCTGACCATCGTTGGATTTGGCTCCAGCATCAGCACCCTGACTGAAGCAGGGATTGCCACCGCAGACCTATTGATTGCAGTGACTGGTTCAGATGAGCTGAATCTTCTCTGTTGCCTGATGGCAAAGAAGCACGGCAGGCATTGTCAGACTGTCGCCAGAGTGCGAAACCCAATCTATAATAAGGAAATCCAGCTAATGAAAGAAAGCCTTGGGATTTCCATGATCATCAATCCGGAGTTCGCGACGGCAAGTGAGATGTCCAGGATTTTAAAATTCCCATCCGCAATCAAAATCGATCCATTTGCCAAGGGAAAAGTCGAGCTATTAAAATTCCGGATTCAGCCCGAGTTCCATATCGACAGTCTCACCATTGTCAGTCTAAGAAAACGTTATGACTTTGAATTTCTGGTCGTAGGAATTGAGCGGGGGGACGAAGTCTTCATTCCGAATGGTGATTTTGTCATCAAAAATGGAGATGTAGTATCTATCGTGGCAGCACCGAAGAGCGCAGTGCAGTTTTTTAAGGCCATCGGTCTAACAACTAACCGGGTCAAAAACTGTATGATCATCGGTGGAGGAAAGATTGGCATTTATCTGGCACGGATGCTTTTGGACATGAAGATCAAGGTCGTGATCATCGAAAAATCCGAGGAACAGTGCAAGCATTTGGCAGAGCTGGTGCCGGAGGCAACGGTCGTCTGGGGAGATGGGACGAACAAAAAGATCCTTTTGGAAGAAAACATTGGAAATGCGGAAGCAGTGGTTTCCCTGACAAATGTAGACGAGGAAAATATTTTGCTGTCACTTTTTGCAAAGGACAATTCCGATGCAAAGCTGGTCACAAAGGTCAACCGCATTTCTTTTTCGGGCATTCTTGCCAGACTGGATCTGGGCAGTGTCGTCTACCCGAAATATCTGACGACAGATTATATCCTGCAGTATATACGTGCTATGCAGAATACGATCGGGAGCAATGTTGAAACACTCTATCATATTTTAAATAACAAGGCTGAAGCACTTGAATTTGTTATCCGGGAGACCTCCGCAGTTGTCGAGGTGCCATTAAAGGATCTGCATCTAAAGTCTGATCTTCTGCTCAGCTGTATTAATCGGCACGGGAAAATCATTATCCCGGGAGGAAACGATAGCTTAAAGGTAGGAGATACCGTAGTTGTCGTAACGACAAGGAAAGGATTAGGGGATGTCAGGGATATTCTGGCATAAGAATCCGGGGAGGCAAATTCATGAATTATAAAATGATTTCCTACATCGTAGGATGGGTCATGGTGATTACAGCGGCACTCATGCTGCTGCCTTTACTGTTAGGGGCAATCTACCGGGAAAATACCATCGTAGCATTCGGAATCGGAATCTTGTTCAGTATGTTCGCCGGCATCTTATTGACAGTTAAAAAACCCCAAAAGCAGCATTTCAGCATCCGGGAGGGCTTTATTACAGTTGCCTTGTCCTGGGTGATCTTAAGTCTGATCGGAAGCATACCGTTTGTCATAAGCGGCGTGATTCCAAACCCTGTCGATGCACTATTTGAAACGGTATCCGGATTCACGACGACAGGAGCAAGTATTTTAACAGAGGTGGAATCGGTTCCCAAATCCATCCTTTTTTGGAGAAGCTTTACCCATTGGATCGGAGGAATGGGAGTTTTAGTTTTTCTTTTGAGCCTGCTTCGGATGACAGGAGGATCCCATGTCATGTTGATGAAGGCCGAGAGCCCGGGTCCTTCGGTAAGCAAACTCGTTCCCAAGGTAAATTCGACAGCAAAGATTTTGTATCAGATTTATTTGGGAATGACGATTGTGATGATTTTGGTTCTGCTGCTCTGTGGCATGCCGCTGTTCGATGCAGTCGTTACCGGGCTGGGGACAGCCGGTACGGGAGGATTTGGAATCAAGAATGACAGCATTGGAGGATATTCCCCGTTAATTCAGGTTGTGGTCGGAATCTTTATGATCTTATTCGGCGTGAATTTCAACGTCTACTTCCTGATGTTGGAGAAAAAATGGAAACAGGCGCTTAAAACGGAAGAGCTTCGCTGGTATTTTGGGATCATGCTGTTCGCGATTCTTACGATCACGATCAATATCCGGGGATATTTTCCTGGAATCGGAGAAGCTTTGCGTCAGGCTTTTTTCCAGGTGGGATCGATCATGACCTCCACCGGTTTTGGAACGACAGACTTTAATCTGTGGCCGGAATATTCGCGGACCATTCTT
>CADBUD010000319.1 GCA_902797785.1 uncultured Lachnospiraceae bacterium | reverse complement strand
CATTTAGAAAATCATTCACATGAAGGAGAACATTCGCATCATTCTTACACAGGAATACTGGAAATCCAAAATCTCATATCCAATCTCCGGCTTCCGGAAGAAGTAAAAAAAGACATCATAGAGGTCTATGATCTGCTTGCGGAGGCAGAGAGCTCTGTTCATGGGAAACCGGTCGAACAGATTCATTTTCATGAGGTCGGCACCATGGATGCCTTGGTCGATATTACAGCAGTATGCTGGCTGATGCATTTGATTTCTCCGGAACGGATGGTCGTATCTCCGGTTCATGTCGGGAGCGGACATGTTAGATGTGCCCACGGAATTCTTCCGGTTCCGGCACCGGCAGCGGCATATTTACTGAAAGGGATTCCTATTTATGGTGGGAGCATAGAAGGGGAATTGTGTACGCCGACGGGAGCCGCGCTGTTAAAACATTTTGCAGATGAGTTTGGAAAAATGCCAAACATAAAGATAAGAGCCATTGGTTACGGAATGGGAAAAAAAGATTTTGAAGCAGCAAATTGCATCCGTGCGATTCTGGGAGACAGTCCTGCGAACAAGGAAGGGGAACGACTGACAATGCCGGCATCGGATGGTGCAGACCAGGTAATGGCATCTGTCAAAGATTCAAAAGATGAAATCTTAGAGCTGTCATGTAATGTGGACGATATGACGGCAGAAGAGCTCGGTTATGCTATGGAATGCCTTTTTGAAGGAGGGGCGAGGGAAGTCTTTACCCTTCCGATTGGGATGAAAAAATCCCGGCCGGGCACCTTGCTCTGTGTGATCTGCAAAGAAGAAGACAGGGAAAAACTGTTGAAACTGATGTTCTTACATACAACGACCCTGGGAATACGGGAAAACCGGATGCGCCGCTATGTATTGGACCGGAAAATGGAAACGGTCGAAACACCTTTTGGAACCATAAAAAGAAAGAGATCCTTTGGATATGGTGTAGAGCGGTCAAAATATGAGTATGAAGATTTGGTTAAAATTGCTAAAGAGCAGGGAATTTCGCTGGAAAAATTAAAAAAGCAACTATAGAAAAGGGGAATCAAAAATTGGATATTCTACAGGAAAAAAAGCAAAGATTGACATCAATATTAAAAGAGCTTGGCTCTGTTCTGGTCGCATTTTCTTCCGGAGTAGATTCGACCTTTCTTTTAAAGACAGCTCATGATCTTTTGGGAGAAAAGGCGGTTGCCGTGACGGCTTCTTCCTGTTCTTTTCCCCAGCGGGAATTGGAGGAAGCCGTCACGTTCTGTCAGAAGGAAAAAATTGAACAGATGATTGTACCGACAAATGAGTTAGAAATCGAGGGATTTTGTCATAATCCGAGGAACCGGTGTTATCTTTGCAAAAAGAATCTGTTTACAAGGCTGAAACAGATTGCGCAGGAACGAAACATTCCTTATGTTTTGGAGGGATCCAATCTGGATGATGAGGGAGATTATCGTCCGGGCCTTGCGGCAGTAGCAGAGCTGGAAATCAAAAGTCCACTGCGGATGGCAGGACTTAGAAAGACAGAGATTCGCAGTCTTTCCAAAGAACTGGGACTTTTGACCTATGATAAACCGTCGTTCGCCTGCCTGGCCTCGCGCTTTGTCTACGGAGAGACAATCACAAAAGAAAAGCTGTCCATGGTCGAACGGGCGGAGCAGAAGCTGATCGATCTGGGATTTCGTCAGGTGCGCGTAAGACTTCATGGAACACTGGCAAGGATCGAGGTAGACCCCAAGGAATTCCGGATTATTTTAAATCCGGAAATTTCCAGAGAGCTGGATCGTTACTTAAAAGAGCTGGGATTTTCTTATGTGACTTTAGATTTAAAAGGATATCAGATGGGCAGCATGAATCAGGGAATCTCCTGATGGATCATGAACAAAACGGCAGGCCATTTCGTTCATGAATATAACAAATGAATGGATTTGTTCACTGCGTATATTATATGATCAGATGGGGAAAACTATAAGAAAATGAAACGGAAAAAGAATTTATACTTTTTCTCGTGTATTGATAGAGGTGAAATGCATGACAACGAGGGAAGAAGCGTTAGCGTATGGGCTGTCGTTTCCGCATACCTATCAGGAAGCTCCCTTCCATGATGCAAATTGGCAGCTGGTACGTGTAAAAAGCAGCAAAAAGGCCTTTCTGTGGACCTATGAAAGAAATGGCTATATTCATTTGAATGTAAAGGTGGATCCGAGCTGGAGAGATTTTTGGCGCAATGCTTTTGCGTCGGTCATTCCGGGCTGGCATCAGAATAAAGAAAACTGGAATACCATTATTTTGGATGGCTCCATACCGGAAAAGGAAATCCGCCGTATGATCGCAGAAAGCTATGATTTAGTGACGGACAGTCCGACAAAACGAATTTACGAAGCAGTAAAAAAAATTCCCAAGGGAAAAGTGGCGACCTATGGACAGGTGGCAGAATTGGCAGGCAATCGAAAGATGTGCCGGGCCGTGGGAAATGCGCTGCACAAAAATCCTGATCCGGAGGGGATTCCCTGCTACCGTGTCGTCAATGCAAAAGGAGAACTTGCGGGAGAATTTGCTTTCGGAGGCAGGGGAGAGCAGCAGAAGCGTTTGGAGCAGGAGGGCATCGAAGTCAAAGACGGGAAGGTAGATCTGCTCCGTTATGGAATGAAGATTTGAGATGACAAAGATTCAAATTGAAAAAAGATTAAAGGATGGGATTATTTATGAATAGTAGAACGAACAATATTTGGAGGGTATTTTTAGGGTTATCGATACTTTTTGCGATATTTTTTTCGGTAACACCATATGTACTGGCTAAGGAGTATGATGAAGAAGGAATTTGGAAAGGCAAGATAGGTGGAACAACATATTATCTTGATTTTAAAGAGTATACATCAAAGGGCGGGAAATATATAGGTGATTTTGCTATCTATAAGGGAAAAGAAAATTATAAAAAAATAAATGTGACAGCTTATGCAAGATATAGAAAATACAAAAAAAAGGACAATACGACATATGTAAATAAGTATTATGTTAAAGTAAATTTCGGTACTATCATGGTGATGAATGTAGAAAAGAAAAAAATAAAATTAAAGCAGCGTTGTGGTGATATTGATGGTATGGAATTTAATGGTATATTTAAGTTGGTTCGCAGGCACTCAACGAAGAAAGATTCCTGATGATTTCTCAGGAATCTTATGGGTTAAAAAGTAATGACAGTGCATATAAAACGATAAAAAAATATACCTTTCAGGATGATAAAGCAAAGGAAGATTATCAGAAAAAAGTAAAGGAGGAAAATAAATAATGAAAAAAAAGAATGTATTCATAACATGGATCTTCCTCTTCAGCATGATTCTTTGGAATCATTCGTTAAGAGCAGACGCATTCAACGGATATCATGAAAAAGACGGATTTCGATATACTGTGGGAGAGCATACCTGCATTATATTCAGTTACATAGGAACTAAAAAGGATATTGTGATACCGGATGAGATCGATGGCGCAGACGAAATATATGTTCAATTAAAACGTCTGGTAGGAAAGAATAAGCAGGTCAGGTCGATCCATCTTTCGAAAAATGTGGTAGATGTGGATGGTTACTATTTAGATGATG
>CADBUD010000318.1 GCA_902797785.1 uncultured Lachnospiraceae bacterium | reverse complement strand
ATACGACCAAAGGGAGTATTTGCACTCTGTGTGCCTTCGGTATGTGCATTTTGTTGCTATGAACAGCAGAGCTGTGAATAGTAACGATTTTTAGGAAGCCCAAAAATCAAACCTTGATTTTCACTTTCCGTACCTGGCTCCAGGCTCCATATCCGGCTTTCGAATATGCCCGTATCTTAAGATAATAAACGGCTTTCTTTTTCAGCTTTGTCAATACCACCTTCCTGGATGTTTTTTTGATTTTCTTTGTCTTCGCTCCCTTGAATTTTTTATTCCTGGCATATTTTAACTGATAGCTTTGACAGGAAATTTTTTTCCACCGTAAGACGATGTTGCGTTTCGCTGTATTTTTAACCGATAAAACGGTTACCTTTCCCGGCTTTTTGCTGACAGAAGATTTTTTCTGTGGATTCTCTTTTGTTTCTTCGGTCTGTTCCTGATTTCCACTCTGTTCTTTCTCTTCTTCCTTCGTCTCCCGGCTTTTGATCTGAAAGGAAATCTCATCCGTCAGGCCGCTGTAATTATCGTCTTCTTCTACGACTGCCCTGACATAATACGTCCCCGGCTCCACCGGTACAGCCTTTTCATACTGCCCCTCTTTTTCTGTGGCATAAAAATATTCCGTCTCTCCAAATTTTGCCACAGCCAATGGAGCTGGAAGCGTTTGGTAGGTGACATCCTGGCACTGAAGCTTCTTCAGCCATTCATTTTCTGCCTTTTTTATTTCAACGATCTGATATCCCCGGATATCTTCATAACCACTTTTGGAAATTTTATAGTAGACTCTGTATTTTCCCGCCTTTGCAAATCCCGGAGACAGGGTCGTATAGGCCGTTCGGTTCGTGCTATACTCGATTTTGACCTTCTCCTCCCCGGTACGGATCTCAATCTTATGAAATTCCCCATCATAGTTTCCCTGATATCCCAAAATCTCCACCTGAAGCTTTTTTAGCTCCACGGCTTTTTCCGGATCATAATCCGTCTTTGCCATTGGATGTTCGCTTTCAAACAGCTGGGTCAAAAGACTGTCATCCCGTTCATGGTCTTCAAAGTTCGCTTCACATTTCAAAAAATAGACATAATCCTTTTTTCCCGCATCCCATGTCGCATCCAGATTGTACCACCAGTTCCCGATTCTGACTATATTCCAGGCATGGTCTTCTCCATTTCCATCTCCAAAGAGAAACCTGGCTTTTAATCCACAGCCAAGCGCCAGTCGGTAAAAAGCAAGCGCATAGCCCTGGCAAACGCAGGTCTGTTCGACCAGAGCGGCGTAGGCGGACTGCTTTAATAAATATAGGTCATTCTCCTTGTGCGCATAATCATAAGTTACCTTCCGGCAGAGATAATCGTAGATGGTACAAATTTTCTGATAATCCGTAGTCTGTTCCGTAAAGCCAAAGCTCTCCAGGATTTCCTGGATTTTTTTATCCAGCTGCGCTTCCTGTTCCTTTGTGGTATAATATCCCATGGAAAAATTCAGTCGGTAATAGTAGGTCCCATCCCGAAGAAGATACACATACCTGCATTCATATTTACAAAGGCTCCATAACAGATAGTCTCCCTCCTTCGGATCTCCTGTCACCTCAAAGACCTCCTCGAACATCTGACGGAAAAAATCATCGCCATATTCCTCTTTCGCCTTAAAATAAATCTCTGCCTCCTGATTCCACTGCCTGATATGCTCCAGCAGCATTTCCTCGACCTGGTCTTTTGTCGTTGCATAGTCCTGTTCTGATTCATCCGGCAGCTGATATTCTGACATCTGGTTCTCTGACAGCTCTACCTCTGATTCGTTACAAATGACAGGTCCCGTCCATCCCACCGCTGGCGCGGCAGTTACATCCTTTCCCTGCTCTGCCGCCAATACCGGAAGCGGAAGCAGGAAGAACAGCATCCATAATGCACTTAATCTTATTTTCTCTGCCATTTTCCATAGAATGTGTTTTCTGGTTTTTTCTGTGTCTGTGTGTTTTTTCATCATGATTCCTCCTCAATTTTTTGTTATGCTCATGAACGAAATAGCTTGCCGTTTTGTTCATGAGCCGTGCCGGGTTTTGGTCGCTGAAAGTGACATTTTCCTTGCCAAATCCGTGCGCATCAGTTTATCCCGTTAGCGAAAAACGGCAACGGCATTCGTTAACGAGTATATCCTCACTGTTCCACCATATGTAACAGTTCACCCTTTCGGCTTCTCTGTTACAAAATGCACAGAGATGATGCATTCTGCATCACCTCGCGCCCATTGCCTCGGATT
>CADBUD010000317.1 GCA_902797785.1 uncultured Lachnospiraceae bacterium | reverse complement strand
GTCAAGAACGATGGAAGTTATCTTTACAGCGTAAATCCATCCGGAGTAAAGATCTATGATATTCGAAAGGGAAAGCCAAAAGAAGTGACAGAGATCCGGCCAAAGCTTAGTGAGCCTTCCTCGGAAATTCAGGAAATCTATGTAGATGAAGATCTATTGGTCGTGCTGCTGTCACAGGTCAAAATGTCTTCCGGCATCCCGGATTCTTTCCAACAGAATGCATTGGAGGAGACCGTGATATATAGCTATAATATCAAAGATCGTTCCCAGCCGGTTCTTTTAGGAACTGCCTATCAGGATGGAAGCTATCAGACTTCTCGAAAAATCGGGAATCAAATATATCTATATACGGATTATTCCCTGTGCTGTCCGGCCATAGAGGAAGAAAAGGCCGGGGAGGAAGAATATCTTACCTACTGGATTCCATCAGCGAATGGGATACCCGTTGCACCGGAGTGCATTTATGCTCCAAAACTGGGAACCGCGTATGCATGGAATGGAATGCTGCTCACATCCATTCAGATCGACCGGCCGGAGACCATCGTAGATGCCAAGCTGATTTTGTACCAGGAGGCAGATATTTACGTTGGAACAGAAGGAATCTATCTCTATGGTTATCAGGAGAATCAGGGAAATGGGAACTCTCTTGGAATTGCGAAGCTCTGTTATCAAAAGGGAAGGCTGACGGCAGGCGGTTCCGCCTTATTAAAAGGATGGATCAATGATTCCTTTGCAATCAATGAATATCAGGGGCAGCTTCGAGTATTGACAACGAGATATGAAAATACAGAGACAAATACCCTGTATCTGTTGGACTCGGATCTAAAGCTCCAGGGGAGACTGGATCATATCGCTGACGGCGAGGAAATCTATGCCGCTAGATTTATGGGGACTAAGGCATATTTTGTTACCTATCGGAATACGGATCCCCTGTTTGCGGCCGATCTGTCTGACCCGGCGAATCCCAAGATCGTAAGCGAACTTTCCATAACCGGATTTTCTGATTACCTGCATTTCTGGGGGAAGGATCGTTTGCTGGGAATCGGATATGAGACAGATCCCGTAACCGGGGAACGATTAGGAATCAAGCTTTCCATGTTCCGGCTCGACGATCCAAAGCAGATCTATGAGGAAAACCGTCTGGTTATCGATACACTGGACTATAGCCAGGCAGTTTCCGGGAATTATAAAGCCATCTTAGCAGACGAAAAAAAGAATCTGATCGGATTTGCAGCAGAAGGCTCGGAATGGGATGATACTTCCTATTATTACGTATTTTCCTATGAAGAACAGGAGGGCTTCTCGGTGGAGCTGAAAAACAAATTTGAGCAAAAGATAATAGAAGGAAATATCAGGGGACAGTATGCGGGCGACTATTTTTACCTTACCGGTCAACAGGAGATTTTATGTTTTATTCATGAAGAAAATGGTTTTTCGTTTTGTTCATGAATGGCACCGGATTTTGGTCGCTGAAAGCGACATTTTTCTTAAAAAGCTTGTAGAGCTTTCTGACGGCGCAGGCGCTCCTTGATCTGCTCCAGAAAAGAAGCGTGACCGATCACCTTTACCATCGGACCAAAAGAAAGCACTTCGATTAAAAGCTCCGTTTCATCCGAACGATGATAATAAATCTCGCATCGATACGTATGTTCATCCAGCCGTGTTGTATGTTTCTTATAGTTGGCAAATTGAAGCATCGCGCGCTCTAAGGCATTGCGGTCATTTTTTATCAAAAGCGTCACCGGCTCGTTGGCATAGGATTTCATCAGGAAGGAGTCCGGATCGACAGATTTTTTGGCATATTTTTCCACACGTTCTATCGAAGTAATGCGGGAAAGATTGATCAAATAAAGCGAAAAATGGCTCCGACGCCGGATTTCCAGAGCATATAGCCGGAAACAATCGTTCTTTATGGAATATTCCAGCCGGAAGGGCAGGAACCAATGATGGACCCGATGACCGTCCGGGGACTGGAAATTGATATTTAATATCTGCCGCTTCTGAATCGCATCCAGAATGATCAGGAAATTTTGCTGATAGAGTGGGTCGGAATAGGCGTCGCCGTCCGAAAAGGCATCATAATAGAAAAAATCCTCCGGAAGGAACAGTGGCTCGATCTCAGAAAGCTGCTGTTCTAAGCCGGATAACTGCTCCGAAGAAAGAAACAGGCGGATCCTTCGGTCCAAAAGCAGCGTCTTGAGCCATGCTTTTTGGAGATGGCTCAAAGGGAGCACCGGAGCCTGTTTTAGATTTCGGCAGTATCGACCGTCTTTTTTTGAAAAGAAATTCCAAGAGCCATTAGCAAGCCGGGGAAGCAGATAGAGACTGGTTTCTAAAAAGCCATACTGTGTCATGACCTCCTGGAGATCTTTTTGGGAAAAGGCGGATTCTTTTTTCAGCAGGGCATAAACAATCTGGTAATAACTGCTGTAAATTTCTGAAAATAACGTCATAAGATGGTATCCTCTGTAAATTTATTTTGCACATCAAATTTCATATATCCGGTACATTTGCTCCAGATTCTTCTGGAAATGAGAAGAAAAAAACCGGTTGGAAGCTTTGGAAATCTCGCCCTCCTGACTCACCCCGTAAATCTTTAAATCTATAATGCGTCCAATAAAGGTTCTCAGCCACGGAAACATTTCATAGGGATCGAAGACGATTTTTTCATACAAATAAGTATCCTTTTCTATTTGCTGAACGCATCCCCCCTTGCCCTCGCGCTGCAATCTTCGAAGAAGAAACCCCTCCGTTTTTTCATTAATATGAAGCGTGAGACGGACACACTGTTCCCGGTAGGGCTCGTAAGCAGCCTTGTCATATGGATGATAGCAGGAAAAAGAAATCCCCCATAGACGGGATTTATTCTGTTCTAATTTTGATTTCAAATGCTCATAATCTTTTTGAACAGCCTCTGCGCCGGAGATCAGCCGGGGAGAATCCTTTTTCGGAGAAAGCGGCTCGACCTTTTTGATCTGATCTAAACGCAGACCGATAAAACGGCCCCGGAGCTTTGAATGCTCCGAAAGCCCTGAAGAAATCGCCTTCTGCGCAGCTTTATTGTTACGGGGAGCGCTTAGACGATAAAGGCAGATATAGCGGCGCCCTGTCTTTGTACTGGTAAAAATCTGCAGGGGAAGTCCGTGTTCTGTATGCAGGATGTCATTTTTATTGCTCCGGCAGGAGAAACGGAGATATTGATGAGACCTCATGGCAGATAAAAGCTCCAACAGGATCTCGTTTTCTAAGGTATGCACGACAAAACGGTGCTTTATCCTAAAATAAGGATTGCGTTCCAACAATTGATCTAAAATTGTACTTCCAACAACGCTGAACGGATGACTGAGCTGATAAAACCGGATCGCATTTAAAAGTGCCGGCGCGCAGTCTTTGGCAAGCTCATCAAAGGAAATCCCCCTTTGATAAAGCAGCATCTTTCCCTCTTTTTGGGAGCGAAAGAGCCCTTCCTTTACATACTCATTGCATTTCCGCCGCACCATCTGAGAATCCGCGAGAAAGCCATACTGTGAGATTAGTTCATCCGTAAGCTGGTTGACACTTTTAGGAGCTCCGTCGCGGAGCAGATCCAGAAGATAGAAATGGAGCTGAATATCCGAGTCAGTAAAACTTTTGGCCTTCCATACCCGGTAGAGCGGGTTGGAATCTAACAGACTGCTGTCCATCTGCAGAGAAATATTCTT
>CADBUD010000316.1 GCA_902797785.1 uncultured Lachnospiraceae bacterium | reverse complement strand
CGTCAGTTTATATCTGACTTATTCTGTCTACGGTGTATGCAGACAAAGCTCCGGTGGAGCTTTATCTGTAGGATGCCAGTGCTGTCAGCCACTCACACTTCGTGTTCGCGGGACAGTACCAGTCACCTCTAATACCTTGTTGCTTTTTCTTTATTTTTTCTTGACCTTGATGGTCTTTGTTACCGTCTTTCCACCACAGGAAATCGTAAGCTTGGCTGTTCCTGCTTTTTTGGCAGTGACTTTGACTTTCTTTCCGGTTTTCTTATTTAGCTTGATATATTTAGAACCTTTTGTCACCTTCCAGGAAATCGTTCCGCTCAGATTTTTTACTGTCGCATTCAGGGTGACTGATTTTTTCTTTTTGTTTTTCAGCTTCAGCGTAATGGTCTTGCCCTCAGAGACCTTTAAGCTTCCCTTGCGGACGGTGACTTTGACCGTCGCCGTAACTCCAGAATTATCCTTTGCCTTGATTACAATGCTTGTGCTTCCGGCCTTTTTGGCTTTTACGGTTCCTGTCGAGCTGACGGAGGCAATGGCGGAATTTTTAGAAGTAAAGCTCAGACCCTTGTTTGTAGCATCCACCGGGAGAACCTTCGTCGTAATCGTGTAGCTCTGACCGACATTTAAGGTCTTGCTCGCCGGGGCAGCTGTAATCGAGGTCACTTTTTTGACTGTCGCCGGCTGCGTCTTATCTTCTGGTTTGTCCACAGGTTTGTCCTCCGGCTTCTGTTCCGGCTCCGGCTCTTCGTAAACACCCTGCATCGTAGGTGTTACTCTTTTCATCAAACCAGTCTCTTCGTCAAAGGAAATCCGGTCAATGCAGGTCTCTCTGTGATATCCCAGTCCATCGGTATATACCCCGATCGGTGTATAGAATCTATGATATGCGATGTAGCATTCATCCGTATCCGGCAGGTAAAGCACGGACTGATGTGCTGTTCCTAAAATATCCTTATCCTCTTCTTTGGAAAGAAGGGTATAGCGATAGGTGACTGCTCCGTCCAGTTTCTCTGCTGTTCCATAGTTTACATGGTAATTCGGACTTCCGGTATCATCACAGGACCACGTAAAGTGATACAAGCCATCTCGCTTTGTTACAATGACGGACTCCCTGAAATCTGTCAGTCCGGTCAATCGCTTAAAGCTGTTCGTATCCACAGATACCATATCATCATTTAACTGTACCATCGCTGCCGTGCCATTTCCAAAGAACAGATAGGAAGTTCCGTCTTCATCGGTAAAGATCGATGGGTCAATGACCTGACCGTTGAAACCGAAGTTTGCCTCCTTCATCATCTGCGGATAAATGATCGGCATATCCTGTGCTACGAACGGACCATTTGGACTATCTGACACTGCGACTCCGACTGCTTTTCCACTGCCGCAGACCCCGGTATAGGAGCTATTGACATTTCCACAATAGTAGAAGTAATATTTTCCGTCTTTTTCCTCAATCGTCGGTGCCCATGCATTTCCATCAGACCATGGGGAAGATGCAATTTCCACGCCCTTTTCATTTACGCCCGGAGATTTTTCCTTTACATCCAGGATAACGCCTTCATCCTCCCAGTTCAAAAGGTCATCGGAGGACCAGGCATGAAAGACAGTGCCGCCCCATCCGGAAAATCCGTCTGTTGTCGGATAGATCCAGTATTTTCCATCGAAATAATCAATATCCGGATCTGCATATTGTCCCGGAAGAATCGGGTTATAAGCAATCTTGGCTGCTTTTAACGTATAAGCATAGGTCACTCCGTCTGCTGTGATCTCAACTGGAAGATCTTTGCTAAGATCCAACGGATCGCCATTTTCAAAGCGATAACCATCCACGATAATATCTACATCGGAAACAGAGCAGGAAAACTTAACCGGAACACTGGTCAAATCTGTGTTTCTTCGTACATATGGGGTAATCTCAGCTTTTCCGCGGTCAATATAAGTAACCACCGCTGTATGATCATCTGTTCCCATCGTAGCAGATGGATTTCCCGGAACGGTCCCGACCTCTACTTTTTCTAAAATGCTCTGGTACGCTGACATAATTCTCGCTTCTTCTGTCGCAGAGAGACGAACCACCGTACCATGACGGAATGCGCCATCCGGAAAGCTGGCAGAGGCTGCGGTAAAGCTGCCGCTGGAAAGATCGGAGGTCACAAATGCCTTGTATCCTTCATTATCTCCCATGACGCACCATTTCCCATCCGGAAGCTGATATACGGTCAGACCTTCTCTTCTGTCAAATCCGGCTGCCTTACTTCCACTGCGGTTCACCAGACGACGCCATGAGCCATTCGGCTGGCTGTCTTCTTCATTAACTCTGACATCAAATACATCCTCTGTATCCAAGGTGTCACTGACATCAATGATTGTATTCCAGTCAGAGGTCGAGAAGCGATAGTAAGTCCCCTCATCCTCTACGATGGTCGTGTCAATGATATTGACCTCACTTCCACTGTCCTGATCCTCGGAGAGCCAGACCTTCGGTTCTGTAAAGGTATTAAAATCTCTGGTACGGCAGACATAAACGCGAAGCGCGTTTTCATTGGTACCTGCCTTAGAATTATCCCGGACAGACCAGTAAACGACGTAATCTCCGGTCGATTTATCATAAATCGCCTCTGGTGCCCAGACACAGCCCGCGGTATCCATTCCCGCATAGACCAGCTTTGGCTCACTCCAGCTGACCAGATCGGTCGATTCCCAAACAATGATGTTTTTGCTCGCACTCAGCTGGTTCCATCCACTTCCGCCTGCACCGCCGCCTTCTGCGTGAAGGTCTGTTCCCAGAATCCAATAGCGGTCTCCCTCTGCGGAACGAATCAGATGAGGATCCCGGACTCCGAGATCGCTTCCTTCTGCATCATTGGTCAGTATCGGCTGCGCTGTGCCATTTACTTTGTTCAGCTTGGTCCATTTCAAACCGTCACTGCTGTATCCGTAAAAGATTTTCTCATATCCGCCGCTTGTCCCGAAATTGGTTCACAAATATCCAGCAGAATAATCCCTATCCGGATTTGCCTCCTGTGGCGTCACTGTGACCTGAAATACCTTTTCGACGGATTCTTGATTGAGTGTGAGTTTCGCCTTTAAGGTTACTTTTTCTGCTGCTTTTCCCGCTGCCGGACGGGTCACGATTCCTCCGTCATAAAGACCGTCTGCCGCATCGGAAATCACTGCCGGGTTGCTGGAGGTCCAATCGATCGACACCCCATTGGCTCCTTCTTTAAACAGTGGAAGATTTCCACGGACATCGTCCATGTCCACCAGCGTCAGGGCATCATAAGCTTCCTGCAAAGGCTCTGAAACAGCCTGCACAGCTTCTATTTGCTGCCGAAGCTCTAATCCATTGGCTGATCCTGCTGCAAATGCTGTCACAGCAGGATCGGATGGAAATGCTGCTGCCATGCTAGCTGCCATAAGCCAGGCAAGAAAACGAAATTTTTTTCGATTTTTCATATTTCTTCTCCTTTTTTAATGAATTTTTCCTCGCAAGCGAGCATTTTTACTCATTATATCCATGAACTTCGTTCATGATCGCCACTCGTAAAAATGCCCTCGCAAGCGAGCATTTTTACTCATTATATCATACTTTTTGTGAAAATCACTATTTTTTTGAATATTTTTATGTGTTTTTTGTGAATCGTAACTTACCGTTCCGTTACTATTCACAGCTCCGCTGTTCATAGCAACAAAATGCACATACCGAAGGCACACAGAGTGCAAATACTCCCTTCGGTCGTAT
>CADBUD010000315.1 GCA_902797785.1 uncultured Lachnospiraceae bacterium | reverse complement strand
TATGACCGTTAGGGCATATTTCCACTCTGTGCGCCTTTGGCGTGTGCATTTTGTTGCTATGAACAGCGGAGCTGTGAATAGTAACGAGCTATAGCCTTCTGTCAGTGGATTTATCCCTGATTCAGTTCCTCCATCTGATATTTTTTTTTTTTTTTTTCAAATGCCTGTTCTGCCAGGGAATTTCGGGTAGCCGCATTTTTTACGCTGCCTGCTGCGTGGAGTCGGTAGCTGTCTGCATGAACCTCTGCCATTGCGCGAACGATTTTTACACAGTGAACAGAAATCTGCTCAAAATTCGTCAGCGCCTCTCCAAAGCTGGTTCCCTGCTCAATCGTGCAGTTCCCGGACTGAAGACGCTGCACATGGCGAAACTCTGCCTTATTGCACAGGGTATGAATCACGCTGTTTAAGGCTGCGACCCGGCCGTCATTTTTCCACTGGTCTTTTACAAAGGAGGTGACGGTCAATTCCATGATTTCCTCCACCGCACTTTGAAGCACTTTGATATCATTTCTTGCCGCTTCAGAATAAAAAATATTTTTTTCACGATTCTTTCTGGCAATATGAGCAATATTCATCGCATGATCTGTAATCCGTTCAAAATCGGACAGGGTATGTAAATATTTAAAAACATCGGCATTTTCCTCTTTTGTCATATTGCTCGTCGAGAGCTTCATCAGATAGGTGCCGATGCTATCCTCATAGCGGTCCGCCAGCTTTTCCAGCTGTTCTGTCTGGTGAAATATCGTCTCATCATATTTCTCTAAGACCATAAACACATCGGTCACGCTTCTTTGTGCCTTTGTCGCCATATCATAAATCGCTCTCTGGCTCTGGGAAATCGCGAGCGCCGGATACTGAAGGAATTTTTCTTCCATTTTGATTGGTTCAAATTCTCCGGATTCCTGTTTGGATGGCTTTTCCTTGATCAACATACAGGTCAGCTTTTCGATGCCTTTAATAAATGGGAATAATAATATTACATCTCCCAATCGGAATAATGTATTGACAAGTGCAATAGAAAAAGCATTCATCGTTCTGTCGGCAAAAGGAAAATCAATCACCAGATTCAACCCATAGTAAATCGTCCCACATAGAACCACTCCCAGAACACAGATCAAAAGGTACACGAAAGAGGTTCTTTTTCCTTCTGTACTTGAGGAAACAGAGGACAATAAGACCGGAAGGGCTGCTCCGATGGAAATTCCCAAAATGATCGGATACGCCATTTCGAAGTCAATCGCTCCCGTCGCTGAAAGTGCCTGCAATACTCCGACTGCCGCCGATGCGCTCTGTAAAATGCCGGTAAACAACATTCCGGCGATAATCCCCAGCACCGGACTTTTGAACATCGTCAAAATTCCAATAAACGCGCTGCTCTCCGCAAGTGGGGAAACAGAGGAACTCATCGTGCCGATCCCGACCATCAGCACAACAAACCCCAGAAGGATATCGCCAATATTGGAATGGCGTTTGGAAAACATACGGAACAAAATCCCGATCAGGGAAATGATACCCGTCAATGTCGTCGTCGAGAACAAAGCGACCCATCCGCCTCCATTGATTTCCGAAAGACAGATGATCCATCCGGTGATACTTGTTCCCAGAATCGCACCCAGAATAATCCCGATCGCCTGTTGGAATTTCATCATCCCGGAATTGACAAAACCAACGGTCATGACAGATGTTGCCGAAGAAGACTGGATGATCGCGGTAACTCCGGTTCCCAGCAGGATGCCCTTGATCGGTGTACTGGTCAGCTGTGCCAAAAGGCGCTCAAGCTGGTTTCCTGCGACTCGTTTTAACCCATCTCCCATCAAAGACATGCCGAACATGAAAAGCGCCATGCCACAGAGAAGCTCAAAAAAATTTGTTAAGCTCATGTTAGATTTTTACTCCTTATCGCTCGTTTTTTCCTTTTTAAATTTTTTTCAGTTCCTAAGTATCTATTTAGAGTTTATCTTAATTGAAAGATGGTGTCAAGCAGGAACCTCTGTTTTCCCTTGACAGTACCAAAAAATGGCGTCATAATAAATATATGAGCCGCGCCGGATTTTGGTCGCTGAAAGCGACATTTTCCTTACAAAATCCGTGCGCATCATTTTTTATACCGTTAGCGAAAACC
>CADBUD010000314.1 GCA_902797785.1 uncultured Lachnospiraceae bacterium | reverse complement strand
TAGGGGTGGTTTGCGTCGTTTGAAACGATGAACAGCCCATAGTACAAGAAATTAGAAGAATCAGAAAAAATAAGAATGTCAGATGTTTTTGCCATGTGTTCGACTTTGCTTTCCCGGGGGATTTTTTTCTCTTCGTCAGGGCCTGTTTCCAATCATAAGCTGAGTGAATAAAATTGAGATTCATTATTTCCCTCCTTTTTGGAATGTTTACAATATTTTTTATGATTCGCCATATGCACCGTAATCGGTCGGAGCATATTTTTTCGCGATTGCCTCTGCGCATTTGATTCCGTCCATGGCAGCAGAGGTGATCCCTCCGGCATATCCTGCGCCCTCTCCACAGGGATAAATTCCTTTAATTTCGCTCTCTAGCTGGTCGTTTCGCAGGATTTTAATGGGTGAGGAGGTCCGACTCTCTACTCCGGACAGAAGGCTGTCTCCTGAAGCGAATCCATGTATTTTTTGATCAAATGCAAAAATACCTTCGATGATGGACTGGGAAAGAAACGACGGAAATATGTCAGATACATCAGCAAACTCATAGCTTCCCTTCATGGAAGGCGTTACCTCTCCTGCCGGATGGACTTCTTTTTTTTGGAAATCACAGAAACGCTGTACCGGGATTTTGCCTCCAGTAAGAGAAAAAGCACGCCGCTCCAGCTCTCGCTGGAGGTACATGCCGGAAAGGACACCTTTTTGTGGAAAATCCTCCGGTGTCACGGTGACGATCACGGCACTGTTGGAATTTTTGCCACTCCGTCCGCTGTAGCTCATTCCATTGATGGCCAGCATCCCCTGTTCGGATGATGCATTTACGACATAACCGCCCGGACACATGCAAAAGGTATAGACGCCCCTGCCCCGTTTCGTCTTTGCGCTGCATTTATATTCTGCTGCCGGAAGCTCGCTCGGATAGGAACTTCCATATTGGAATTGGTTCATCTTTTCCTGAAGATGTTCAATACGCACCCCGACAGCAAAGGGCTTTGGCTGAAGGGAAAGCGGTTTTTGCGTCAGCATCTGAAAAGTATCCCTCGCACTATGACCGATGGCCAGAACCATGACCTCTGCCGGATATTCGATTCTCTGTCCGGAGTCAGTTTCCACCTGGAGGGAAAAGAGCCTTCCATCTTTTACGGAAAAATCGATCAGACGGGAACGAAAGTGAAATTCTCCGCCCATTTCCTCAATCTGCTCCCGCAGGTTTTTTACAATGCGTTCTAATGCATCTGTTCCCAAATGAGGCTTGTTCAGATATAAAATCTCTTCTTTTGCCCCGGCATGGACGAACATCTCTAATACTTTACGATTCCGCCCTTCCCGGTCTTTTACGAGGGTATTTAATTTTCCATCGGAAAAAGTGCCTGCACCACCCTCACCGAACTGGACGTTGGAATTCTCTATCAGATTTCCGGTCGCCCAGAAGTGCTCGACTTCTTTTTTCCGCTCCTCAATGCGGCTGCCGCGTTCAAAAATAATGGGACGATAGCCATGTGATGCCAGCATCCAGGCACAGAACAGACCGGCGGGACCACTGCCGATGATGACCGGGCGATGGGAAAGCTGCTGCTCCCCGGTGGGAGGAAACTGATAGGGCTTCCGCTCATCCTTTCCGATATTTTTATTAGAAGCAAATTTTTTCAACAGACGATCCTCATCAGGAAGGGTCACACCAATCGAATAAACATAACAGATCTGGTCTTTTCTGCGGGCATCAATCGATTGCTTTAAAATTTGGTATGAGAAATTCGTATGCTTTTTCAAATGAAGCTGCTTTTGAATCTTTTGGATCAATTCTTCTTCGGAATGTCCAAGGGAACATTTTAACTGATGAATGACTAACATAAGCCAAGTGCCTTTCTTTTACTGCTATTTTCTGCGGATCCGGCAGGTTGATACAGAAACAGAAAATATATGATTCAGCGGTCAAAAGTCTTTCTCCACGGCAAGCCCGCTTGTCGGTGGAGAGAAGACTTTATGACCGCCCACGATATACGGAACAATCCGTTGAATCACTTTTGACGAGCAAATCATATATTTACCATGTCTTTAAGGAACTGTGCAGGTTATTGATACACCGTTCCTAACCTCCAGCTATTCTCATAGGAGTTATATTTGAGACGGATCCTGCGTTCCTTTTGGAAAACAAGAATCTTACATTCAAAGCACCACATATGATTTGTGGCAAGAATCTCTTTTGAACCGGATCCGTTGATAGGATTTGCTAAATCCGTAATGTCGCGGTAGGACTGAATCCGATAGACCTGATAGACTCCATCCTCATCCTGAATCCGGATCCGCAAGGGGATGATTTTCCCATCCCGGGTGTGTTCGCAGATCACATCGATCAACCAATTGTTTTGTGATATTTGTTCCATCATAAGACACCTCCCTGCCGATAGTCTTATTATAGAACAAATGTTCTGTGTTTGTAAAGAGGAAATTTCAGGTGAATCCTGATGTGCCGTTACTATTCACAGCTCCGCTGTTCATAGCAACAAAATGCACACAAATGCTTCCTTCGGTCGCATTTGGCGCACTGCTGCCCCGGAT
>CADBUD010000313.1 GCA_902797785.1 uncultured Lachnospiraceae bacterium | reverse complement strand
TTTTCCTCATTATATCATGAGCTGGCGCTCATGATCGCCATTCGGAAAATCACCCTTGCAAGCAAGTGATTTTCCTCATTATATCATACAAAAAAGAAAATTTGGAAAAATTAGATAAAAAATGTGGTATAATAGTCGAAAAAATAATTAAAATGTGTTACAATAAAAAATAAACGCGAGGTGGAATCAGCTGGCAGAGAAAGGAATGGGGGGATCATATGGCGTCCTCAAAAGGAAATATAGCGGTTTTTATTACCGGATGGGACAGTGACAGATGGAAAAAAATTCAACAGGGTGTTCAGGAACGGGCATTAGAGGCTGAATATGATGTTTCATTTTTCAGCTGTTTTGGAGGAATTGATACGACACATAAGCATGATGTGGGAGAATATAATATTTTTCGTTTGTTGAATCTGGATAATTATCATAATTTTGATGGAATCATTATCGAATCAAGTACAATCATTTCCAAAAAAATAAAGACGGAGATTTTTCGAAGTGTAAAAAAATATCATATCCCATCTATTTCATTAGAGGTCATGGAAGAAGGGATTGATTTTGGCGGAATTGATAATTATAAGGCCATGAGAGAAATGGTCGAGCATTTTGTCAAGTATCATAAATTTAAACGAATCTGCTTTGTGACCGGACCGGAAGACAATACGGAGAGCAATGAAAGGCTTCAAGCGTACTGGGATGTACTAAAGGAGGACGGACGTGAAGTCGAAGGAGACGATATTTATATCGGCACCTATGAGTTCCAGAGCGGATATGCGGCAGCGGATTATTTTAAGGAACGGAGCAAGGGACTTCCGGATGCCGTGATCTGCGCGAATGACGATATGGCGATGGGATTATGCCGCCGGTTTGAGGAGCTTTCGATTTCTGTGCCGGATCAGGTCGCAGTGGCAGGATTTGATAATATCAATAAAGCAGCAAATTTTTGTCCGCATATTTCCTCCGTTAAACGACCGATGGAGGAGCTGGGCTATCAGGCCTGTGATTATCTGCTCCGTAAGATTCATGGAGAAGAGATGGAGGGTGGCTTTGTCTGTGAGACGCAGGGAATTTTCCGCAGGAGCTGCGGCTGCAGTACAGATGATGGTTATACCTTTGAAGAGTTCAGGAATGTGCATTTCAAAACGATGGAACACAGTCTCTTTATGACAAAGATGTTAAACAATATGACAGAGGATCTGACGACCTGTGATACCTTTGGAGAGCAGCTGAAGTTTCTAAAAAAATATATCGAAGTATTGAATTGCAAATGCTTTTATTTATGTGTGGATCCGGGAATCAATTTTCGGGACGAAAGAATCAAGATTGAAAATATGAGCAATGAAATTCGAAAATCCTCCCAATACCGGATCAAGGGATATCCGGCGATGATGGAGGTTCCATTGGCATACAGAAATGGAGAATTTGTCGAGTGTGAGGTATTTCCGACCCGGCAGCTCCTCCCGGGACCGGAGCCCGAAAAGGGGCATGTCTATATGTATCTTCCGATACATTTTCAAGATCGGTGCTTTGGATACTGTATTGTGGTAGACGCAAAAAATGACATGAGCAGCGCAAATTATTACCAATGGCTGATGAATATAGGAAATTCCATCGAAACGATTCGACGGAAACAGATCATGAATGTGGCCATTCGGAAGCTGGATGATATGTACACCAGAGATTCCCTGACAAAGCTGTATAATCGTTTTGGATTTTCCAGATATTCCCAGGAGATTTACCAGAGATGCCAGATGGAAAAGGTTACGATGATGATCATGTTTATTGATTTGGATGGATTAAAGAAAATCAATGATTACTATGGTCATGAAAGCGGGGATATTGCCATCAAGACAGTGGCAGATTCTCTTCTGAAGATCAAAAAACCGGACGAGATTGTGACGCGTCACGGTGGTGATGAATTTATTTTGATCGGACTGGACTATACGGAGGATAAGGCGCTTCATATGATTCGAAAGCTGAACCGTGAGCTGGAACGGAGAAATGAAAAAGCGAACCTTCCGTTCGAGGTGGAAGCCAGCGCGGGATATTATATTCTGCTTCCGGAAGGAAAAGTTTCTCTGGAAAAAGGAATCGAGATTGCAGATAAGCGGATGTATAAGAATAAATATGAAAAGCGTCAGAGACAGGAAAAGATGCGCAGCGAAGCAAATAACTGAGGCATAAGGCGCAGGGAATGCGCCGGGCAGAGGAAAGTGTAAATTTATGAAGAAGAAAAAATTAAGTCATTCCCTTTTAGTTCTGTTATTAAATCTTCTTACCATGCTTTTGATCGCAGCGGTGATAGTTGGTATCGCCATACTGAGCAGGCTTTCTATTAATATGGAGCGGATCGGTCGGGAACAGATCGAAGTATTTCAGATGGAAGAAGACAGTATAGATATGATGGAGGAACAGACGAGGCTGATTCGGTCATTTATTGATACACAGAAGGAGTCATACTATGAGGAGTACAGCCAGACCTATTCTAACGTATCCGTAGAAGAAAATCTGTATCAGATTATGGACGATTATGTCTTAGAAGAGAGGGATCGTCAGATTCTGACACAGATGGCTGAGCTCAGCAAGAGCCTGAAAGGGAAATTAAAAAGTGCAATATCAGAGCAATATGCGGAAAATTACAGCAATGCTCAAAAATATATTTATGATTCTTCCTATGAAAGTGCGTTTAAAAAAATCCGGATTTTGCATGGCGAGTTCCGGGAAAGTCTTCGAGGGAGTGTGGATCGGAAGATTAAAGAAATCCAGAGGAATCAGCGGCTCTGTTTTATTTTGATTGTTGTATTTTTGGGATTGGCGTTATTAAATCAGCTTGTTTTGATCATTAACATTCAAAGAAGGGTTATTCGGCCGATGAATCGTGCGCGTGACCAGCTTCAGGAGATTTTGGATGGTAATTTGACGGAGAATTTTGACGGTATCTTCAACCCTGCGGATATGGATTCTACGCTGGGACTGATCCATAATCTCCGCCAGAATTTTTCTTATATTATTTCCAATATCCGCAGTGTTTCCGTAAAAGTAGAAAAAGGTTCCCGGGAAATGGAAAATTCCTCGGATACCTTATCCGCGGAGCTGATCATGCAGGCGGAAAAGATTGAAAATCTTGCTTATGAAATTGAGGACATTTCCGTGAAGATTCAGGAGACTTCTCAGCAGGCAGAGGACGCGAATCAGAAGACACAGCGGGTAGAGGAGGAGATGAAGAATGCGAACCATAAGATCGATGAGCTTCATCTTGCCATTGATGATCTGACGCGTACTTCACATGAAATCAATGATATTATCGATATTATCAATGAAATATCGTTCCAGACCAATATTCTTTCATTGAATGCAGCGGTAGAGGCCGGCAGGTCCAATATGGATGGAAAGGGATTTTCCGTTGTTGCTGAGGAAATCAAGGATCTGGCAGGAAAGAGCAGCGCGGCAGCAGAAGAGATCACCAAGCTGATCGGGGATTCTGTCGAAGCGATGAACCGGGGAACCAAAATTGCAACAGAGACAACGACACTGGTTGGAAAAATCATGATGTTGTCCAAGGAAATCAACGTCCTGACCGAGCAGATTTCCATTGCGGCGGATCAGGAGGCACTGACGATTCAAAAGACGTCACAGGACGTCGAGCGTGCATCTAACGTTATTCAGTCAAATACCTCTATGGCAGAAAAAATTGCCAATAACAGCCGGAAACTGAATGGAGAGGCGGTAATGCTAAAGGATCTGATCAATGGATTTCAATTGGATGAAATCTGATGCTGTGTTATAAAAGCTCCTCTTTCTTCGTTCGGATTTGCTTTTGCTCACGATATTTTTTCGTCAAAAAGTGATTCCATGGATTGCAGCAAGAAAAAGGGAAAGAGAGGAAGTTGGGATGAAGAAATCAATCCAGTCAGAGGAAGTAAAACAATTTATTGAAGCGATTTTATATCTGGAGGATGAAAAAGAGTGTTTTTCTTTTTTTGAAGATATTTGTTCTGTAAATGAAATCGTATCTCTTTCGCAGAGATTTGAAGTTGCGAAGATGTTAAGGGAAGAAAAGACATATGCCGAAATCGCGAAAAAAACAGGAGCCTCGACAGCGACGATCAGCAGAGTAAATCGTTCGCTGAATTATGGAAATGGTTCTTATGATGTGTTGTTTTCCCGGATGAAGAATCCTCCGGAATCATAGATGTCAGGGAAGTTATGTTTTCATAAGTATAGGAAACGAATTTATTCGTTTCCTATTGCGTCAAACGCGAGGCACTGAAAGCGCCCTTCCTATCGTGTTTGTGTGCATTCCTGTGTTATATAAATGCATTTATTTAATGCATTTACTATAAGCGATAAAAGACAGGAAAAGGTTACGATTCACAGGTTATACTCATGAACGAAATGGTTTGCCGTTTTGTTCATGAGTATATCTTCCGACATTCGGATTTTCCACTGTGAATCATAACCTTTCCATTCCAAATTATTGTTCCATCTGTTTTCCAAGGAATCCTGCTGCGGAAGCCGCTAATTTTTGCTCGGTTTCTCCCAGCTTCTTTTTTTCGTCCTTTGAAAAAATCACAACAGATCCAACAGCATCTCCCTCACAGATGATTGGGGTAATGACTTCTCCCGCATATTCCGTGTTTTCCCCCATCAAAATATCAATATATTTTTTTTCATTTCTATTTGCAGTGACATTTTCCCGTTCTTCGATTAGAGTCTCCAACTTTTTACTGATGCTTTTCCCGATATAATCCTTACGTCCACCACCTGCTGCGGCAATGACCTGGTCTCTGTCCGTTACGCAGACAGTGTAACCGGTCGTTTGTGAGAGACTTTCTGCGTATTGTTTTGCAAATAATCCCAATTCTCCGATGGGAGAATATTTTTTTAAAATAATCTCTCCTTCCCGGTCAGTGAATATTTCCAGCGGGTCTCCTTCCCGGATTCGTAATGTTCTCCGGATTTCCTTTGGTACGACAACGCGCCCCAGATCATCTATTCTTCTTACAATTCCAGTTGCTTTCATGATTGATTGTTCCTCCATTTTAAGATACTTGCCATATATAATCTGCCTTATATTTTAATGGCACTTTCTGTATGTAGTATCTGTTAAATGTTAGAAAATATACGCAGCTTTTAGAAATTTTTGGCGTATTCCATTACCATTTTGGCACAGTGCTCTGCCGCTTTTTTTTCAAAAGTTGGATAATCCATTTGCGCAGAACCATCTGCTTTATCGGAAATCGCTCGCACGACAATAAATGGAATCTCATTGAGGTAAGCTGCTTGAGCAATGGAGGCTCCTTCCATTTCGGCGCAGTCCCCATGAAAAACAGAAATCAAACGTTCCTTGACCTCGGTACTTGAGATGAATTGATCTCCGCTGACGACACAGCCACGTACAACATTAAGATCCGGGTTGGCACTTTGGCAGGCAGAAATCATGGCCTGTGCCATGGTTTCATCTGCAGAAAAATACTTGGTAGAAAGTCCTGGAATCTGTCCTGGTTCATATCCAAGAGGGGAAACATCCATATCATGCTGAACAGCTTTTTCAGAAACTAAAATATCTCCGATATCGAGCTTGGCATTCAAAGATCCGGCAACTCCGGTATTGATCAGGTGGGTGACTTCGAACAAATCAATCAGAACCTGTACGCACATCGCAGCATGAACCTTTCC
>CADBUD010000312.1 GCA_902797785.1 uncultured Lachnospiraceae bacterium | reverse complement strand
GTTTATCCCCAATGAAGAGGTGCGGGATGTCTTTGAGAGCGCCATTAAAGTCGGTGACTGGAAGGACATCAGCGATGCACTGCGAAACAGATCCATAGCAAAAATTATGTGGGAAAGCTTGCAGAGTATGGCGGGGAAATACTTTTGGTAGGAATCAACTATGATAAATTGGAAAAAGAGTATTGCTGCAAAATGGAAACAATACAGTTATAACGGTTTTTAAAGGAAGTAAAAGCAACACTGTTAAAAAAATGAAATAAAAAATGAAATAAAAAATAAGGAAAGCATAATTGTAGGAATAAAGGTGGTTCATGGATATGAAATATGATTTTGATAAAGTAATCGACAGGAAACATACGCATGCCCTGAAATGGGATGTCCGGGAGGGAGAGCTGCCAATGTGGGTAGCGGACATGGATTTTATGACAGCGCCACAGATCATCCGGGCAATAAAAAACCGTGCGGATCATGGAATCTTCGGATATACCAATGTTCCGGAAAAATGGTATGCTGCTTATCAGGATTGGTGGCAGAAACGTCATGACTTTTTCATCGAAAAAGACTGGATGATGTTTTGTACAGGAGTCGTGCCGGCAATTTCAAGCATTGTCCGCAAGCTGACGACGCCAAATGAAAATGTGGTGGTACAAACGCCGGTCTATTCGATTTTTTTTAATTCGATCATCAATAATGGATGCAGGGTGCTGGAAAGTCCATTGATTTACGAAAATGGAAGCTATGAGATGGATTTTACAGATTTAAAATGGAAGCTTTCCAATCCGCAGACGACACTGATGATTTTGTGCAATCCGCAGAATCCGGCAGGATGTATCTGGGATAAAAAAACGCTGCAGAGAATCGGGGAATTATGCGCAGAGCACCATGTCACAGTGATTTCCGACGAGATTCACTGTGATCTGACCGATCCGGGAAAAGAATATATCCCGTTTGCTTCTGTATCTGAAGTCTGCAGGGAACATTCCATCACCTGTATCGCCCCGACAAAGACCTTTAATCTGGCAGGATTGCAGACAGCGGCGATAGTTGTTCCCAATGAGGTGCTTCGTTATAAAGTCTATCGCGCCATCAATACGGATGAGGTCGCAGAGCCGAATGTCTTTGCTGTGGAGGCGGCGGTCGCGGCATATACTCAGGGGGAAGAATGGCTGGAAGAACTTCGGGCATATTTGCTGGAAAACAAAAGAACAGTTCAGGATTTTTTGAATAGAGAGCTTCCGGCAATTCATCTGGTTCCATCCGAAGCGACGTATCTGTTGTGGCTGGATTGTAGAAAGATCATAAAGGAAGGCTGGTCTTTGGGAAGCAGCATTCGCAATGAAACCGGACTCTTTTTATCCGAAGGAAGAGACTATGGAGAAGCGGGGAAAAATTTTCTCAGAATGAATATTGCCTGTCCGAGGAAGCTTCTTATGGATGGATTAAATCGCTTGAAAAAAGGTGTGGAAATCTATACCGCACGTCCGGAGTGGGGCGAGGATGATCTTGAAGTGTAGGATGTTGGAAACACATAGCTCATTATGCGCATGATTTTTGACGATCACTCTCGAAGAAAAATTCAGCACATAATGTATAGGTCATTTTCACACAGTTCCTAAGAAAAATGGATGTAAGAGAAAGTGGATATAGGGAAAAATAAGGATAAGGAAAAGCAGATGCAAGGAAGGATGCAATGAAAGAAATAAAAAAAGAAACGATAAACGAAACAATAAAAGAAACAAATAAGCCCATACAGGAAAGAAAAATCTTGCAAAATAAAATGTATCTCTACCTGACGGAGTTTTTCGCGGGGATGTCCGTTATGGCAGTGGAGTTAGGAGCCAGCAGATTACTGGCTCCCTATTTTAGTTCATCGCAGATCGTCTGGACGATTATCATTGGCACGATTATGATTGCAATGGCTCTGGGAAATATTTATGGAGGGCGTTCTGCAGATAAGACGCCCAATCCGGATAAGCTTTATGGCAGGATTCTTTTTGCCGCAGTCTGGATCGCGGCGATTCCGGTCGTTGGGAAATATATTATCCTGGGAATTTCCGGTTTGCTGATTTTTGCGGTCAGTAGTAATTTCCTGGTAATTGCAGCATTTGCGGCATGTATGGTGATTTTTGTCTTCCCATTGTTTTTGCTGGGAACAGTGACGCCTTCGTTAGTAAAATATACCGTAGACAGTCTGGATGACAATGGAAAAACAGTAGGAAATCTGAATGCGGCAAATACGATTGGCAGTATTATTGGAACCTTTGTACCGACCTTTATCAGTATTCCGGCGGTGGGTACGTCGATTACATTTTTGATTTTTGCCGGAATCCTGCTGCTTCTTGCGGTGCTATATTTTATCAGTCCAAAAACGGAGGAGGGTCATCCCGGCAAAAAGTCATCCCAAAAGCTTCCACGAAAGTTTTTTGCCGCCATCCTTCTTTTTCTTCTATGCTGCCTGTTTGGACATAACAGCAGCTTTGCATTTTGGCAGGAGAACCTGACCTACGAGGGAGAGTCCGTCTACAATTATCTTCAGGTCTATGAAAATGAAAAAGAGGTCGCACTCTCGACCAACGTCTTATTTGGCGTTCAGTCCGTGTACCGCAAGGATCAAGAGTTGACAGGAATGTATTATGATTATGCGATGGCAGCTCCCTATATGGCAGGAGGAAAGGAGAAGGAGCAGCTGGATGTCCTGATTTTGGGAATGGGAACAGGAACCTATGCCACACAGTGTCAGCGTTATTTTGAAAATATTCATGTGGAAGGAGTCGAGATTGATGAAAAAATTACGAACCTGGCAAGAACATATTTTGAACTTTCGCCTGGCATCAAGGTGACGACTTATGATGGAAGAGCCTATTTAAATGCTGTGGATGAAACCTATGATGTTATTATGGTAGATGCCTATCAGGATATCACGATTCCGTTCCAGATGTCATCTGTCGAATTTTTTACTCTTGTAAAGGATCATTTGAACGAGGATGGGGTGATGGTCGTAAATATGAATATGCGTGGAAACAAAGAAGGAAATATCAACCAATATTTATCCGACACGATTGCCAGAGTATTTCCCGAAATATATACCGTGGATGTGCCGGGGAGCACAAATCGAGAGTTATTTGCCGGGAATCAGGAGGATCTTTTGGGAACATTTCAAAGAAACCTTTCTAAAGAAACAGACGAAGAGCTTTTTCACATGATGGAACAGGCCGGGGATTCCATGGCATTATATCAGCAGGGAGAATACTGCATGACGGATGACAAAGCGCCAGTGGAGCTTTTGGGGATGAAGGTCATTGATGAGCTGATCAAGCGGGAAGTGGAATATTATCGGGACGTTTATGAAAGAGAGGGATGGAAGGGACTGCTTTCGGAGCTATAGTTTTTTATTATAGCATACGGATGATACTGGATGAGTTCAAGCGCCGGAACATGATCGGTGGTATAATTAGGATATAGACCTATGAAAATCAATATTTTTAGTGAAATCATAGTTATGGTATGATATGTTACTATTCACAGCTCCGCTGTTCATAGCAACAAAATGCACATACCGAAGGCACACAGAGTGCAAATACTCCCTTCGGTCGTAT
>CADBUD010000311.1 GCA_902797785.1 uncultured Lachnospiraceae bacterium | reverse complement strand
TAATGACAGGGCGTGTTGAAGAAACACATCCATATGGCGGAATAGCTCAGCTGGCTAGAGCATACGGTTCATACCCGTAGTGTCGAGGGTTCAAGTCCCCCTTCCGCTACTGCCTGTAAACAGAAGTTTACAGGTTTTTTTTATGTAAAGGTCTAAAAGCATAACGGTTCCCCTTTATTCTTCCACAGGATATTTTTTGAGTAAAATGTGACAAAAGTAACAGAAAATCGGGAGGAAGAGGGAAATGACAGAGTAATGGAGGAGAGAAAGATGAGAGTAGGAATCGGATATGATGTACATAAACTGGTCCCAGAGCGAAAGCTGGTGATTGGCGGAGTGGAGATTCCGTATGAACTGGGATTGTTAGGTCATTCTGATGCAGATGTCCTGCTGCATGCGGTGATGGATGCTCTTCTTGGAGCGGCAGGTCTTGCGGATATTGGGACACATTTTCCAGATACAGATGAGGAATATCGGGGGATTTCCAGCAGAGTCCTTTTAGCGAAGACGGGAAGCCTGATCGCAGATGCTGGATATCGGATCGAAAACATTGACAGTGTTGTGATTGCCCAGAGACCAAAGCTGAAAGAATACATGGAACAGATGAAGAAAAATATTGCAGAGGATCTAAAGCTCGATCCCTCTGCAGTCAATATTAAGGCGACGACAGAAGAAGGACTGGGATTTACAGGAAGAATGGAAGGAATTGCAGCAAAGGCGGTCTGCTTGTTAGAACAAATGCAGGGACAGGGAGGAAAAAATGAGCCAGAATAATGAAAGTGTATATTTACCAGTAGAAGAGAAAAAAAACAAGGGAAAAATGATTGGAATGATTATCGGGATCCTGATTTTAGCAGGAATCATTGCGGCAGCAGTATTCTATATCTGGAAACCGAATCAGGGACCAGACGATTCGATCAAAGTATTTGTGACGAATGTTGGAGAACTCACTGGTACAGGAAATATCAGCGGAGCCGCGAATCGATACAGCGGTATTGTGGAAACACAGAAAAGCGTTACAGTGGAAAAGGATGGAGAAATGGAGGTCGATGAGCTGAAGGTAAAAGTCGGCGATATCGTGAAGGAAGGCGATGTCCTTTTTACCTACGATACAGATTCCTTGAAGCTTAGCAAGTCTGAAAAGGAGCTGGAGGTAGAACAGCTGCAGAGCGAAAATGATTCCTCAGTCAAACAGGTCGAACAGATCAATAAAGAAATGCAGAAGGTAAAGGCAGAGGATAAATTTCAATATGAATATCAGATTCTTCAGCTTCAGACCACAATAAAAAAGAATGAATATGATATCAAAAGCAAAAAGCTTGAAATAAAGGATATTGAAAAAACAATCAATGACAATAAGGTGAAGAGTGAAATAGATGGAATTGTAAAGACGATTAATGACAGCAATTCCACAGACGATCAGCAGACAGATTCCGGTTTTATCACCATTATGGCAGTGGGAAATTATCGAATCAAAGGAACGGTCAATGAACAGAACGTGCGGAACTTGTCGGAAGGGGATGCCGTTACAGTCTATTCCAGGGTAGACAGCAGCATTACCTGGAAGGGAACAATTGACAGCATTGACACCGATCACACCGAAGAAAACTCGCAAAGTGATTATTACTATGACGGGGGAGGAGCTTCCGGAAGCACCAATTATCCTTTCTATGTAGAATTGGATTCAGTGGATGGATTAATGATGGGACAGCATGTGTATATTGAGATGGGAGATGCAGGATCTGATCAGGAAATCAAGATGGCTCTCTACGAAGGGTATCTGTTCAAGGAAGGCGGTGCAGACTATGTCTGGGCCAAGGATGAAAATGAAAAGCTGCAAAAGCGCAAGGTCACGTTGGGAGAATATGATGAGGACTTTGAAACCTATGTGATTGTGGAAGGACTTTCACCGGAGGATTATATTGCGTGGCCAAGTGATGCCCTGCAGGAAGGAATGGCAGTGACGACAAATGCATCCCAGGCGAATGTTCCGGAAACAGATTCAGAGGGAGATGACAGCGCCATAGATTCATCGGAGGAAGATGGAACGCTCACAGATGATTCCGAATTGGATGACAGTACCTTTGATGATTCTGAGCTGGATGATAGTACCTTTGATGATTCTGAGCTGGATGACAGCACCTTTGATGATGCTGAATTAGATGACAGCACCTTGGATGATTCTGAATTAGAAGACAGCAAAGAAGGAGATTTGGAATCAGATGACAGTGCATCTGAAAGTATCGAATCAGTAGAGGGAGAATAGCAATGGGAAAAAGAAGTGAAGGTGAAGGATATGATATTAGAATTAAAACATATATATAAGGATTATCAACCAGATAAAATGATTGTTCCGGTATTAAAGGATGTCAATCTTTCAGTTGATGAGGGAGAGTATGTCGCCATCATGGGTCCTTCCGGTTCCGGAAAAACGACGCTGATGAATATTATCGGATGTCTGGATAAAGCGACCTCTGGCCGATATATCCTGGCAGGACAGGATGTAGACCGTTATCGTGATAATCAGATGTCAGATCTGCGCTTGAATTATATTGGCTTTGTTTTCCAGAATTTCAATTTGATGCCGAGAATGACAGCACTTGATAATGTGGCATTGCCACTGACTTATGCCGGAATCTCGAAAAAACGCCGTAGAGAGATGGCATATCATGCATTGGACCGGGTCGGACTTGCAGAGCGGGTCAATTTTCGGCCAACACAGCTGTCCGGCGGACAAAAGCAGAGAGTGGCAATCGCAAGGGCGATTGTGAATAGTCCCAAGGTCTTGCTGGCAGATGAGCCAACTGGTGCGTTGGACAGTAAATCAGGAAAGCAGGTCATGGAACTGTTCGACCGGTTAAACGAAGAAGGTGTTACCATATTAATGATTACACATGACGCATCGATTGCGGAATATGCAAAGCGCGTTGTTCGGATTCATGATGGGCAGATTAGCTGATGGAGGCAGGGAAGATGAAGAAAAAAATCATTACCGTGGTGGTTATCTTAGGAATTCTTGGACTATGTATCGCTGGCGGAAATGCAGCGATTCATTATAAAAAGGACAGCGCTGTAGTGAAGGTAGTCCCGGTCTCTCTGATCAACAGTGGATACTGGGGAGATCAGATGAGCAGCTACGGCACAGTGACAAATGATTATTATCAGGAGGTCGAACTGAACGATAAAGAGCTGCCGGAAAAAATCTATGTTTCCGTCGGGGATAAGGTCAAAGTGGGGGATAAACTATTCCGATATGATACGACATTGGTCGATTTAGATCTTAAATTAAAACAGCATGAGATTGCGGCAATTGAGAAAAAAATCGCCTCCAAAGAAGCGGAAATCGCAAAGCTTCGGACGGTCACTCCGGTGGCGGAGCATATCGAGGATGACTGGGGGGATGATTGGGAAGATGACTGGGATGATGAGTGGGACGACAGTGATGACACCGATGACACCGATGACACTGAAATTGGAATTCCGGATGAAATAATGAGAAAAGATGCCTATTGTTATCTGGATGAAACCGCAGAGCCATATCGTGGAAATGGTTCCAAAAAAAATCCGTATCGTTTTATCTGTACGGAAGATGCCGTGCTGTCTGGTGGCTTTCTGAACACAGTGGCAGGGTTTGACGCGGATGGGGAGGAAATGATTGGAGAACCGCAGATCATCGTATTGGAAGTCCATAAAGGAAATAAGAAAAAAGGAGATACTCTTGTATCTTGGATGATCGATGGTACGAACCAGACAGAAATGGAAAAGGATTCCCTGATGAAAATGTCATTTTTGATTCAGCAAAAAGATAAGGATAAGAAAAAGGGAGAGGACAATTCAGAAGAAGAGGAAATAGATACCTCGGATGAAACAGGAGAAGAATGGGAAGGGGATCAGACAGAGGAAAATTATGAAGAAGAGCCTGAAGAGGAGGAAACGGGAGGCTCCGTATTAGATGGTTTTGACTATGGAGAGGATGCGGCAAAATTTCTGCAGTATGACAGTTTGTATGATCCGGAGCAGACATATACCAAACAGGAACTGGATGATATGATAGTAGAGGATACAGAGGACATCGAAGAGTTGAAGCTGGAGAAAAAAGAAGTAAAGATTGAAATCCGGAAGCTGAAAAATGACCGGAAGGAAGCGACCGTCTACAGTGAGGTGGAAGGAATCGTCCGGTCGATCGATCAGTCCCAGTTAGAGGATGAAGAGGCAGAAGGAAGCAGTTCTTTGGACGAAGGCCTTGAAGGGGAAGAGGACTTTTCAGATTGGGAAGAGGTAGATGATTATGAGGATGATTCTTATGGAGATGACTCTTATGGAGAGGCTTCGGATCCGTTCATGGTGATATCAGGTGCCAAGGGATTATATATCAAAGGAACCTTGAACGAATTCATGCTCGAGGATGTCGGAGTCGGTCAGACGATATATGCGAATTCCTGGGATACCGGGGCATCGGTAGAGGCAAAAATTGAAAAAATTTCCGAATATCCATCCATGGACAACAGCTTTTCCGATGAACAAAACAGCAATGTTTCCTATTATCCCTTCGTGGCATATGTCGATGAGGAATCCGGATTATCCAATGGAGAAACTGTCGAAATTTCCATGGTCGTAGGAGGAAGCGAAGACTCGGGGGACGAGGATGGAATCTATTTATCCAAGGCATTTATCCGAAACGACGAGGGGGGATATTATGTCTACAAACGAGGAAACGATAACAAACTGGTCAAAACATATGTCAAGACCGGCAAGGTGGTCTTTGGCAACAGCTATGAGATCACACAGGGGGTAACTCAAAATGACTGGCTTGCGTTTCCGTATGGGAAAGAGGTAAAAGAAGGAGTAAAAACAGAAGAAGACGAGGATGGAGCAAGTCTGGAATATTAAGACTCTTTGCCAGATGATTTGCTGTAAGAAATGGCAGCAGGAATCTGGAAGCTTTGAAAGGAGAAAACATGATAGAGAACATTCGGTTATCATTTCAAGGAATCTGGTCCCATAAAATGCGTTCCTTTTTGACGATGCTGGGAATCATCATCGGAATCGCAGCAATCATTGCCATTGTATCCACCATTCAAGGGACGAATGAGCAGATCAAAGAAAATCTGATCGGTTCCGGAAATAATACAGTAGATATCAAGCTGTATCAGGGAGAATGGGAATTCAGTGGGGATGGCGGGGAGATGCCGACGGGGGTTACGGCCATATCCCAAAAACAGCTGGAGGAAATAGAAAAGCTTGAGGGAGTAGAAAGTGCTTCTCTTTATATCAAGACCCAGGATTACAATTCCGTTTTTTATAAAAATACCTCGTTGACCGGGGCAACGATCATTGGTGGCGATTTTAAGTATTTGGATACTGCCGGTTTTGTGGTAAAGAGTGGAAGAGGGTTTGTGGAGGAGGATTACACGCAGTACCGGAAAGTGGCGATTTTGGATGAAGATGCTGCGAATGGATTATTTCAGACAGAAAAGCCGTTGGGAAAAACCATTGAGATCAAAGGGGAACCGTTCATTGTCATTGGAATCATTGGAAAACAAAAAGAAACTGACCTTGTGATTGATTCCTATCAGGATTATTATACGTATATGGGAGAGAGCAGCAGCAATATCTACATCCCGGACGCGGACTGGCCAATCATATACCAGTACGATCAGGTACAGAATGTTCTTGTGAAAGCTCATTCTACGGATGAAATGAGCACGGCAGGACAAAACACAGCAGATTACCTGAATCAGTTCATAAAAAAACCAGCCCAGGAAGAAGGATCTTCAGAAATGGAAGAAGGGGAAGACCAGGGCGAAGGGGAAGAAAATGAAAATTTCAAGTATAAAGCAGATAATTTGCTGGAACAGGCAAAGCAGCTGCAGGAGTTAAGTGCTTCGACGAACCAGCTGTTGATCTGGGTGGCAAGCATCTCTCTTTTAGTGGGAGGAATCGGCGTCATGAATATCATGCTGGTATCTGTGACGGAGCGGACGAGAGAGATTGGATTAAAAAAAGCTATTGGTGCCAGAAAAGGAAGAATTTTAGCCCAATTTTTAACGGAATCCGTTGTATTAACGAGCTTTGGCGGACTTTTGGGAGTGATAGGCGGAGTGGGACTGGCAAAAGTCATTGCGAATATTTCTTCCACTCCGGTCTCGATCAGTGTACCGGCTTCCGTGATTGCAGTACTATTCTCCATGGTGATCGGAGTTGTTTTTGGACTTCTGCCTTCCTATAAGGCCGCCAATTTGAATCCGATTGAAGCACTGCGGCATGAATGATAAGGAATTGTGTGGTTTATTGATGCACAGTTCCTAAGGCCAGATGAAAGAAAAACAGGATATGGGAAGCGTATCATTTGCTTCTCATATCCTGTTTTTTGCTATGTACTATACCTGATTTCAAGGTTTTTTGATAAAGCAGACACCGACAGCATCCGGACCGGTATAGGTTCCAATCGTCACGCCGATTTGGAATAAGGGATAAGAAATCTCCCGGCCGATCAGCGCTTCTGTGGCCTCTTTGACCTTGTTTGCATCTTCATATTCCAGGCCGACAGCGACGCAGAAATCATAGTCATCATATGACAGCTGATGTTCTTTAAAGTACTCTTCCGTCATACTGATGATTTTCGTTAGGGATTTATTTCGTCCGCGGACCGTGCCAGCCGGAAATAGCTCTTTGTCATGAAGAACGATCAATGGCTTTAGATTCAGTAAATTTCCGGCAAGAGCAGAAACCTTTCCGACCCGTCCGCCCTTTTGCAGATACTCTAATGTACCGACAGTGAACATGATTCTGGAGGTTTCTTTTAAGTCTTGGATTTTTTCGTAGGTCTCAGTAATGGAGCATCCGCGTTCTTTAAGCTTGGCCGCTTGCAGGACAGTCAAGCCCTGCGCGCCAGTCGCAGTGATGGAATCTACGATATAAATGGCAGCATCCGGATATTTTTCGGAAAGGATATTCTGCGCTGTGACAGCAGACTGATAGGAACCGCTGAACTTGGAAGAAAGACAGAAACAGAGGACATCCTTTCCCTGATCCAGGGCAGTTTTAAAAAAGTTGCAGTAATCCTCAATGGATGGAAGAGAGGTCTTTGGAAAAATTTTCTCCGAGGTCAGTTGGTCATAGAAATCCGGAATGGAAAGCTCCTCGATTTCTTTTTTATAGACCTGCTGGTCAAAGGATACATAATATGGAATGCGGGTGATCTGATATTTTTCCATTAATTCCTTTGGACAGTCACAAGAGGAGTCGGAAAAAATTTGAAAATCTTTCATGGATGGAAATCCCCTTTCGTTATCATTTTTAGTAACATCATCATATCATTTTTCTCAAAAATAATCAACAGGAACGTTGCGATTCCCAAGTCTTTTCCGGTATTAGTTACTATTCACAGTCCTCCTCCCGGCATTCGGATTTCCCACTGCTTCGCAGCTCTCTCGGCGCTATCGCGCCTGAAATCCTGTTACTATTCACAGCTCTGCTGTTCATAGCAACAAAATGCACATACCGAAGGCACACAGAGTGCAAATACTCCCTTTGGTCGTAT
>CADBUD010000310.1 GCA_902797785.1 uncultured Lachnospiraceae bacterium | reverse complement strand
TTTTGTAAGGAAAATGTCGCTTTCAGCGACCAAAATCCGGCGCGGCTCATGAACAAAACGGCAGGCCATTTCGTTCATGAGTATATAGTAAATGCGTGATGCATGAACAAAACGGCACGCCGTTTCGGTCATGAGTATACTATAACACAGGAATGCACACAAACGTGATAGGAAGGGCACTTTCAGCGCCTCGCGTTTGGTACAATAGGAAACGAAGGTAAATAGAAAGGAAGAACGATATGATTCAATGGAAATGGATAAAAAAAACCAGTGCACTGCTTTTGGCTGCGATACTTTGTGTTCCGGCGATTCCAGCCAATAAGAGCATACAGCACACATCTGCTGCGGCAGCAGAATCAACGGCAATGGAGCAGATGGAGGATACGAATCTGGGACTTGTTGCCATGAAGACAGAAAACGGGGTCTTTGTTTCTTGGCGCATTCATGAGACCTCCTATGCACAAAAAGCATCCTATCGCTTATATCGGGGAAAAGAGCTGATTGCAGTATTGACGGAGGAGGATGCTTCAAACTTTTTGGATGAGGAGGGAACAGAGGCGGATACTTATATGGTGGAGGAATACATTTCAAAGCAGTTGACAGACACGGATACGACTTCTGTATGGAAAGACAATTATTTTGATGTGCCGATGCAGGCGCCGGAGCCGGTCGCTGTTCCAAGCAGCTATGATGCGGATGGCAAGATGGTTTGGGCTGCGGATTATGTTTACACTCCGAATGATACAAGTATTGCAGATGCAGACGGAGACGGTGTGTATGATCTGTTTGTAAAATGGGATCCGAGCAATTCGCAGGACAATTCCACCTCTGGCATTAGTGGGTTTACGGGACCGACCTACATCGATTGCTACAAATTGGACGGGACAAGATTGTGGAGAGTCAATTTGGGAACCAATATCCGCTCCGGAGCGCACTATACGCAATTTCAAGTTGCTGATTTTGATGGTGATGGAAAAGCGGAGATGATCTGTAAAACAGCAGACGGTTCTCTGGATGGATTTGGAGATCCGATAGATGGAACGGTAGAAACCGTGGATTATCGGGATATGACAGATCATTTGGGAATGATCTTGGAGGGTCCGGAATATCTGACGCTGTTTGATGGAGAAACCGGAAAAGCATTGGATACGATTCCTTATGAGCCGGAGCGCGGTGTAGTAAAGAGCTGGGGTGATGATTATGGAAACCGGGTCGATCGTTTTCTTGGAGCAGTTGCCTATTTGGATGGGGTTCATCCGAGCGCGCTCTTTTCCCGGGGATATTATACCAGAGTGGTCATCTGTGCCTATGATGTCAAGGGGAAAAAGCTGGTCAAACGATGGAAAATTGATTCCAATGATGCTGGAAATGAAGCCCTCTATGGACAGGGAGCTCACTACATGATGGCAGGAGATACGGATGAAGACGGAAAGCAGGAAGTAATATTTGGTTCAGCAGTAGTGGATGATGATGGTTCCTTTTTATATTCTCTTGCGACAGCTAATACAGATGAAAGCACACCGGTCAAAGATGCGGCAACAGGATTGCCGACCAACTATGGAGGCCATGGAGATGCCGTACATATTTCAGATTTTAATTTGAATCATCCGGGAAAAGAAATCATGATGGTACATGAAGAGGCCAAAGGTGGAAAAATGGTTCAGATGGATGGAATCGAAATGTGCGAAGCGTGGACAGGAAAATACGTATTCCGAAAAGTCTCCTATGAAGATGTCGGACGGGGAATCTGTGCGGATATAGATCCAACGCATTTGGGCTGTGAATCTGTTGCAACGAATAAGGTTTTGTCTGAGGATGGAAAGACCATTGTGAATGAAAATCTTGTCTTAGATCAGGATGGAAATAAGATCAATACAGGAACAACGATTCCAGATGCGAATTTCGTGATTTACTGGGATGGGGACCTGGGACGTGAGATTTTTAACTACACGAAATATGACAAGACGACAAATTTGTCGGATGTCTATGTAGGAAAGTGGAATTGGAAAACAGAAAAAACAGATTATCTGTTCCAAAGCAAGGAAGTGTCAACCAATAATGGAACAAAAGGAACCGCCTGCTTCCAGGCAGATCTCTTGGGCGATTGGCGGGAAGAATTTGGCGTCCGTCTGGCAAATAACCAGGGAATACGGATCTATACAACAAATATTCCGACGGACTATCGGATGTATACTCTGATGGAGGATATCCAATATCGATCCCAGATTTCCAGTCAGGTATGTGGATACAATCAACCGCCGCATTTGAGCTTTTATCTGGGATTTGACGAAGCATATGTAGATATCCCGCTTCCGGCAAAGAAGCTGACAGAAACGTATACAGCGATGGAATCGCTCTCATTTGGGAAAGAAAAAGATACGATGACGCCTGGGGAGACAAGACAGGCAGGTATCGTGACTGTTCCGGCAGATGCGACAAAGAAAGATCTAATTTATGTCAGCAGTGATCCGTCCATTGTCTCTGTGGATGAAACAGGATTGCTTACCGCGAAAAAGGAAGGTACGGTAAAGGTAACGGCGTCGGCAAGATATGGGACACGGACAGCGGTGGCAGAAATCACAGTAAAAAAAGCGGAAACGCCTAAGCAGACCAGCATTCCGGCGGAAAAGATCAAGCTGTCAAGCACGGCCACCACACTTAAAAATTTGAAGACAGGAACAACGATCAAGGCAGTCCTGACACCGGCAAACAGCACGGATACCGTTAGCTTTCAAAGTTTAAATACCAAAATCGCTGTAGTTACAAAAGAGGGGAAGGTTGTGGCAAAGGGACCGGGAACCGTTAAGATCACCGCGGTTTCCAGTAGCGGGAAGAGAGCTTCGATAAAAATCCATGTCTTATCGCCGGCAGCATCGCTGAAGGTAAAGAGTAAAGCAGTTATCAAGGTCAAAAAGAGCATCACAATAAAGGCGACCGTCAAGCCTTCCAATACGACAGATCAAATCACCTGGAGCGTAAAAGGGAAAAAGCTGGTGAAGCTGAGTCTTTCATCTAATGGGAAAAAATGCAAGATCATGGGAAAGAAAAAGGGGACAGTTACAATCAATGTTAAGGCTGGAAAAAAGACAGCAAAGGTGAAAGTGACGGTAAAATAGAGGTGAAGCGTGTTTGACATCTTCCTGATGTAATGGTAGAATATAGGAAACGGATCCATTCGTTTTCTATATTTTACAGATGGGTGGGTGATAAAATGAAATCAAAAACAGAAATCATTAAAAAACTGATCTATGAAAGCAAGCATCTTGTTGTATTAGAAGGAAATGGGCTTACTCAGGAGAATAACTATCCTTCGTTCCTTGATGATGACTGGTCTTATCGGATTGAGGAGGATTACGGCTATTCTCCAGAGGAACTATTGAGCAGTACCTATTTTTCCACCAGAAAGGATCGTTTCTTCAAGTTTTACCAGGAGGAGATTATTTGTGAGAGGGAAAAACCGAATGCGGCATATCAGGCACTGGCAGAGCTGGAAAGGCAGGGAATCTTGAAGGCTGTGATCACACGCCAGATCTATGGATTGTGCCGGGAGGCCGGATGTCAGAATGTCTATGAATTTCGTGGAAATATTCATCGGAATTTTTGTTCCAAATGCAGACGTTCTTTTACCATGGAATATATGAGAGAAAACAAGATTCCAACATGTCCGGATTGTAATATTCCCATTCATCCGGATATCCGGATGTTTGGGGAAATGATGGAAAATTCCATTGTTTCCAAGGCAATCGAGCAGGTCGCCACAGCAGATGTTCTCATTGCCCTGGGTATAGATATGAACTCATCTTTTCTCAATAAGCTGTATCCGTATTATAAAGGGGATAAGCTGGTGCTGATAAAAAGCGAGAATCATTTTATGGATTATCAGGCAAATTATACTGCTTATGGAAAAATCAGTGAATTGCTGCCGAAAATGATCAAGTAAAAATAAGTATCTTTATGAAAATTTGATAAATAAAACAGCTTCTTACGCGCAAGCGCGACGAATCTCTTTCATTTATCAAATTGACTGTGAATAGTAACAAATTCGAAAGAAAAAAGGAAAAACATAAGAAAGGGCAAAGGATATGAGAATAGAAGAACGCATTGGTGGATGCACTGAAATGATTCGGGGGATTCCCTTCCCGATGGGGGCAATAAAAAAAAATAATGGGTGGAATATCTCATTTGAAGCACCAAAGAACGCGGAGTGTGCGATTTGTTTTTATTATAAAAATAAAACGCTCTATCGACGGTTGAAACTTCCCAAAGATTTTCAGGTTGGCAGTGTGTATTCTGTTTTTTTGAAAGACTTTGATGCAGTAAAATACTATTATAAGCTGGAAATCAATGGCCAGCTTCGATGCGATCCGACAGTGTTTCGGATTGTCGGTCGGGAGCAGTGGGGAATGGCTGTTTCGGAAGAGAGTCTTTTTGGCTGTTTTGTTGAGATTCCATCGATGGAGCTTGACCCCTCTGCTAAAAAAAAGGAAGATCCGGATCATATTTTGGAGCTTCCCTATTCTGAAACAATACGCTATGTCCTTCATCCTCGCGGCTATACAAAGCATTCCAGCTCCAGAACAGTTCATCGGGGGACTTTTTTGGGACTGGTGGAGAAAATTCCGTATCTGAAGGATCTTGGAATCACTCAGATTGAGCTGATGCCGGCATATGAGTTTAACGAATGCCGGAGAGAGGATTTCGATGAAGAATCTCAAGATCCAAAGAAAGTTGAAAAGCTGAATTACTGGGGATATGAAGAAGGGGCATATTATTTTGCGCCAAAAGCATCCTATTGCGCGACGAACGATCCGGTTCAGGAATTTCAGCAAATGGTCAGAGAATTCCATAAAAATGGAATAGAAGTCGTGATGGAGTTTTATTTTGGCAGCAGATGTGATTTTTATTTGATTCATGCATGTATTTTGTTCTGGCACATACAATATCATATTGACGGATTCCATATCAATGGAGAGAATGTTCCGATGACACTGTTTTTCGACCCCATTCTTTGCAGGGCAAAATTCTTTCTGGAGCATGCACAGGAATACTCTTTTCTTTCGTCAGATGATACAAAAAGATTTCAGATGCTGGCATCGATTGACCGCCAGTTCATGTGGCCCGCCCGCAATTTTTTAAAGGCGACAGGAAATTCCATAGAGGAGTTTGCAGAAAGTATCCGCAGAAATCCCCGGAATTATACGCAGGTCAATGCCATCACGATGCATGATGGATTTACCCTGCATGATCTTGTGTCGTATAATGAAAAGCATAACGAAAAAAACGGAGAAGAGAACCGGGACGGTTCTGATCAGAACCTAAGCTGGAACTGTGGAGTAGAAGGGGCGACAAGAAAAAAGAAGGTTCTGGCGCTCAGACTGCGTCAGATGAAAAACGCGATGGCCTTTATGATGTTGTCGCAGGGAGTTCCATCGATTCTTGCGGGAGATGAGTTTGCAAATTCCCAGAATGGAAACAATAATGCTTATTGTATCGATGATGAAAGCTCCTGGGTCAATTGGAGGTCGTCTAAGAACTATGTTTCTTTGGTGCCATTTTTAAAAATGCTGATTTCCATGCGAAAAGAGCATAAGACGTTCCGGATGGAGAGCCGATATACATTGATGGATACAAAGTCCTGTGGATATCAGGATTTTTCCTATCATGGGACAATGGCGTGGCATCCGGAGTTTCGGGAGAGAAATTATAGCTTTGCCGTGATGTACTGTGGGTTTTATACCGAGGATGATTTCTTCTATGTCATCTATAATATGCATTGGCAGGAGAAGCGATTCGATCTCCCAATCCTGCCCAAGGGATTAGACTGGCATTTTTGCTTTGACACGCAAAGAGAGGATTTTATGGAAACGTTTTGTGAACCGGTACTTTTAAAAGATCAAAGACAGATTGACGTGATGGAGCGGACGGTCGTAGTGCTTATAGGAAAACAAATAAGGAAGCAGGAAAATGAGTGAGAAGAGACATAGGACAGAAGGTCTAAGCGGTTTTGATTTAAAGCTGCTCATGTGTCTCAGTATGTTGTTTGACCATAGTGGAGCTGTGTTGTTTCCGAAAGTTACCTGGTTGAGGATTCTTGGAAGATTTGCCTTTCCAATTGCCTGCTTTCTCATGAGTGAGGGGTTTTATTATACCTCAAGCCGGTCAAAATATCTCAAACGATTGTTTTTATTCGCTTTGATTTCAGAAATCCCCTTTGATTTGGCATTTCACCAGACGATATATTATCCTCAAAGCCAAAATGTTTTTTTTACCCTGTTTTTGGGTCTTGCAATGCTTACCTTAATGGATGGGGAGGAGAGCCTTTTTTTGCGGGTTTTGATCGTAGGTTCATTTTGCTCTGTCGCATCGATTCTTCAGACAGATTATGGGGCTTGCGGATTATTGATTCTTTTGGCCTGTCATCGGTTCAAAGGAAATCAAAAAATTCTTGTGGGCGTTTTCTTTTTTTTGAACACGGTTCTTTTAACGAGAGCAGTTCCTCTATTGGCATGGGGGGTCGCTCAATATGAAAAGGGACGCACAGTGTTAGAGATTTTACAGTCTTCTGTATTAAAAAAGTATTTCTTTCACATTCATACGCAGGATTATGCTATTTTATCTTTTCTTCTTTTTCATTTTTATCATGGGAAAGAAGGAAAAAAATGCAAGGGATGGTTCTATCTTTTTTATCCACTGCATTTGCTAGGTATTTCTATGTTATAAGAAACGAGCATCAGTTCATACCGTTAGCAAAAAACGGCAGCGGTTTTGGTTAACGGGTATATATTCTATTTTGGAGGCAGTGTTATGAAAGTGATTCAGCATTTTTGTACGATTACGCATCACAAGTTCATGGTGATGAAGAATTGTTTTCGTGTAGGATTGTACCGGCAGGGGCTTCTGCATGATCTGTCTAAATACTCGTTTGAGGAATTCTGGACAGGATGCCGATATTATCAGGGAAATCGAAGTCCGAATAATGCGGAGCGGGAGGCTGTCGGCTACTCTTCGGCATGGCTTCATCATAAAGGACGGAACAAACATCATTATGAATACTGGAATGATTATGCGATCGAAAAAGATGGTTCGGCCGATGGAAGCATCGTGCCGGTAAAAATGCCAAAAAAATACGTGGTAGAGATGTTTATGGATCGGATTGCAGCATCAAAAATCTACAATAAAGAAAAATACACCGACCGGAGTCCATGGGACTATTATCATCGCGGCAGGAGCTATCAGATGATGCATAAAGACACGAGGCGTCTCTTGGAGCATCTGTTAAAGATGCTGGCGGTAAAGGGAGAAGATTATACCTTTCGTTATATACGGTATCGATTGTTAAAAACGAAGGATAATTGAAAAAATAAATGATTTGGAGGAGCTTCAACATGATTGGAGATAAAAAAATTCTATTCAGCGGAATGCAGGCAACAGGAAATCTGACTCTTGGGAACTATCTGGGAGCATTAAAGAACTGGGTGAGCCTAAGCGATCAGTATGAGTGCTTTTACAGTGTGGTGGATCTGCATTCTATTACGGTACGGCAGAATCCGGCAGAGCTTCGAAAGCGCGCTAGAAATCTTTTGACACTCTATATTGCGGCAGGACTGGATCCGGAAAAAAATTGCATTTACTATCAGTCCCATGTTTCCGGACATGCAGAGCTGTCATGGATCTTATGCTGCTTTACCTATATGGGAGAGCTGAATCGGATGACACAGTTCAAGGATAAGGCAAAAAAGCATTCGGACAATATTAACGCCGGATTGTATACCTATCCTGTCCTTATGGCGGCAGATATTCTTTTGTATCAGGCAGATGTGGTTCCGGTAGGAAGCGATCAGATGCAGCATCTGGAAATCACAAGGGACATCGCGCAGCGTTTTAACAGTATCTATGGAGATGTTTTTACGATTCCGGAGGCATATTTAGGAAAGAGTGGTGCTAGGATCATGAGCCTTCAGGATCCATCAAAGAAAATGTCCAAATCAGATGAAAACGTCAATGCAAGCGTATATTTATTGGATGATCGCGATACGATTCTGAGAAAATTCAAACGTGCGGTGACGGATTCTATGGCTTCGATTTCCTACAATGAAGAACAGCCTGGAATCCGCAATCTTTTGGATATCTACTGTGCCTGTACACAAAAGACACCGGAGGAGGCAGTGAAGGAATTTGACCAAAAGGGTTACGGAGAGTTTAAAATGGCAGTAGGAGAGACCGTTGCGGATACTCTTGCGCCGGTACAGAAACGGTTCGAGGAATTGAGCAAGGATAAGGAGTATCTGGATAAAATAATCAAAGAAAATGCAGAAAAAGCCGGATATTACGCGGGAAAGACTTTAAGAAAGGTTCAAAAGAAGGTGGGCTTTCCGGAGCGGATCCGTTAAATCGAAGATCAGAAGGGAGTTACATAGATGCAGGAAAAAAAGTATATTGCCTATGTGGGAACCTATACTCATGGAACGAGTATCGGGATTCATATTTATGATATTGATGTAGAGCATGGAAAATTACTGGAAAAAAAGGTGGTTCCAATCAATAACCCTTCTCATTTGACGATATCAGAAGATAAACGTTTTTTGTATTCCATCGCAGATGAGGGAGTGGAGGCTTTTAAGATTTTGCCGGACGGGGATCTGGAGCCAATCAATCAAAAAAACATTGGTGGGATGAGAGGATGTTATATTTCTACCGACAAGGAAAACAGATTTTTATTTATTGCCGGATATCATGATGGCAGAGTCACCGTCATGAATCTGAATCCGGATGGGAGCATTGGGGAAATCGCAGATGGGATTTTTCATAAAGGAATTGGCTGCGTCAATGAGCGGAATTTCCGGCCGCACATCAACTGCGTGAATATCACGCCAGATCAGAAATATTTAAGCGTCGTCGATTTGGGAGTAGATAATGTAAAAATCTATAAGCTGAACCATAAGACCGGAAGGCTTAGTCTGGCTGACATCCTGAGTGTAGAGATTGAGTCTGCCCCGAGACATATTATCTTTTCCAAGGACGGAAAATATGCTTATTTGATCTGTACCATGCTGAATGTAATTCATGTCTATGCATATTATGAAAGGGAAAAGACGCCGGAATTTGAACTTCTGCAGACAATTTCCACCAAGGAAAGCAGGGTAGGAAGCCATATTGCATCCTCCGGATTGAAGCTCTCCATGGACGGAGAATATCTTCTCTGTTCGACAGCGGGAGACAATGAGGTCAGCGTATTTAAGGTAGACAAAGAAACAGGACTTCTGACCTTCTTGTGTGCCGCGCCAATCAGCGGGGAATATCCAAAGGATGTGGATTTTTTCCCAGATAATCGTCACGTTATTGTCCTGTGTCATGAATCTAATCAGATTACGCTGTTTAAGGTGGATTATGAAAAGAAGATTCTGGTCATGCATACAAGGCCATTAAAAATAGATACGCCAAATTGTATTTCCATCCTGGAGCTTTAGAT
>CADBUD010000309.1 GCA_902797785.1 uncultured Lachnospiraceae bacterium | reverse complement strand
GGATGTAACAGTTCACCATTATTCTCCTGCAAGGTATTTTTTGTGAGTGAAGCGCAGCGAAAGTCACAGAAAATCCGGGGCAATATGCGCGAGGTGATGCAGAATGCATCATCTCTGTGCATTTTGTAACAGAGAAGCCGTATGGCTGAACTGTTACAATCGGATATCAGTTTCGCTTGCTTTCAAAATAAACGAATCGGTCGATCGCATCTAAAATATCTTTAAAATCTTCGCGGCTGGCATGGTCGATATATTGTTTCAAAATAGCCGTCTCATCTTTTTTCTTGTACCGGCCATAAAAAATATCATATAAATTGTGACCTCTGACATAAATTTTGATCCATTCTATGTTTTTTATGATATCGTTGCGGGAATTGATCTTTATCTTCTTTTTGTCGAGCATTTTTTTTACGCTGGAAAGCTTATAAAGATATTCCTGATATTTTTTCCAGAGAATATGATAGAAGGAATCCACGCTTTTTACGACGCCGATCTTTGTCATGATCTCAGGATTCAAAAAATAATTTTCAAAGGAATAATATTTTAATATGAGCACATTGCGGTCGGTGACTCTTGGAATCGCATTATCATGCCGGCTGCTTTCTTTGTAGTAGTTCGTAAGCTGGCGTACCAGTGTCTGTGGATCTTTTCCGTCTCCGTCACGGATCATTAGAAAATTATCTTTTAAATAGGTGCTGTTGATATATTTTAGGTTCGCGTAAGTCTTAATATTCGTGCAGCTGTTCGTAGAAATAATGGAGACCCGCTGAAGATTTCCATTTTCATCATATATTTCTTTGTAATATTTTTCCAGAAGAAGAGGAAGACGTGCTTTATCCTGCTTGCCTTCCACAATAAAGACAAAATGGACATTCATGATGTCATTGGCAGAATATCCCAGATCATCTAAGACTTTATCAATATTGACATCCTCCCTTGCAACAGTGTATCCCTCCTTGTCGAGAGAGACTTGTTTGATCTGTTTGGAATTAAAATTAAAGATCAGGTTCGGCGAATGTGTCGTGAAGATAATCTGGTTTTTCTTGCTCAGCCGGTAGAGGATTTCACTGGCGGATTTTTGAAGCTGGGGGTGCAGATACATTTCCGGATCTTCAATGAGAATGATACTGGGAATACTTTCCCCGGTCTCTGTATATGTTTCAAGGAGCGAGAGGACATAGATGCTCCGGATTCCGGCACTCAGCTCTGCGGTAGATGAGGACCGTCCTCTTTCATTTTTCTTGAGAAAAATATGGGGGAGTATCGCATCCTCGAATGGGAAGTCCACACCGAATTCCAGCTTTTCCATCTGCGGCCCGTTCTTATGAAAATAAAAATTCAGATCATCCATAAATTTGTTGAAACCGACAGAAAACAGCTTGTATTTTAACAAACGGGATGTTTCATGAATCGTAAGCTGTTCGGGGGTCTTTTTGTTGATCATTCCAATACATTGAAAGCAGTTATTACAGTTTTTGCCGCTGTCAAAAATGCAGCTGCTTAGGGGAATGTTTTCCAGTTGAGAATAATTACTAAAGATTTCCTGTTCCAGCTTTGAGGCATCTCTTTTGGTATTGATATAGTGGATCTTTGGAAAAATTCCTCGGATCAGGGTATTGTTTTTTTTGAACCCGTCATCGAAACGCTCCATGCCGTCCCGGTTGACAACATAGGTAAAATGCAGTTCGTTTTCCTGATAGGAGGGAAATCGTTTGCAAAAATCCTGATACCACAGATCATATCGCCTGTATCGGTTGACCATTCTATGATCATGAAGAAATTTTAAGTCTTTTGTATTGATTGACAGACTGACTTCAATGGTTATATTACTGTTAGAAAGATTATAATCAGAATCCTTCACATGATACTGCCCGGCAACAGCGCGGATTGCATCAAGAGCCACCGTTTTTCCAACGCTATTTCGGCCCACCAAGATCATGGCGTTATCTATGTTATGGATGCTAAGCTCTTTTATGGATTTGAAATTTTTTATGGTAAGACGTTTGATTTGCATATTGAGCCCTCCGTACCTATCGCGTTTGTGTGCATTAATGTATGTATTATAGGGAATGCATTTATTTAATGCGTTTACTATAATTTCTCGGAATCCCATATCCAAATATCCTTTATTTTCTATTGGAGATTCCGAGAGTTTATCCTTTTTTTGCATTTTTTAGGAAATAAATTGACTCGCTTTCTATTGCAGTTGTATATATCCGTGTGCGTGGATTCTAAATTCCAAGAATAGAAAAGACTTCATATTCCTCAAAGCATTCTTCCACCCAGGGAAGCAGCTCCAAAAACAATGTCCTGACGGAAGAGTCAAGATGATCTGCATAGGCGGCAATCTGTTTCCATTGAGATTTAGAAACGGTGGTGATTCCATAATAGGAAAAATCCGGGAGAAAGAGCTTGAAAATGGACTTCAAATTTAATTGATCAAAATCATCAGCGGGAAGCAGGAGAGAATCCTCCTGCCAGAACCGGTTTTGAAAAGGACCTTTTTGAAATTCAAAATAGCAGGTGCCTTCTTTTTTTGATGGTGTAATAAAATAATTCATAATATACCTCTGTTTTTCCAAGTTAAAAACGAAAATCCCGCTGTCCCTCGTGCTTGATCTGCTCCAGATATTGAAGTGTTTTCTGTCTCCGGCCAGGACTTGGGATGTTTTGGAGTTCCTTTAGAATCAGTTCCTCTCCCAACTTTTGGGTCTGGGGACTGGCATAGTCTGTCAAATATTCCTGAAGTGTTATGAGTGCATTTGGATGGCAGCAGTTCTGGATCTGTCCTACTTTGCATAGAGACATAAAACGGTCGCCGGTCCGTCCCTCGCGGTAGCAAGCCGTGCAGAAGGAAGGAATATAACCTGATTCCATCAGCCAATGAACGACTTCGTCAAGAGTGCGCTGGTCAGAAACATCGAATTGCTCGGTATCATGCGGGCGCTCTGTTTCTGAATATCCGGCATATCCTCCGACGGAGGTGCGGGAAGCGCCGGAAATCTGGGAAATTCCAAGGCCTAAGACCTTATTGCGGCAGGCTTCACTTTCCCGGGTAGAAATAATCATACCGGTATAAGGAACAGCAATCCGGATGCAGGCAATGATCTTGGCAAAGGTATCATCATCGATGCCATTATCAAAAACAGATGGATCAATATCCGAGGCTTTTTTGACCCGGGGAATGCTGATGGTATGCGGACCGACACCATGGACTGCCTCTAAATGCTCTGCATGCATCAGCAGGCCGGCAAATTCATACTTGTATAGCTCCAGTCCAAATAAAACCCCCAGACCGACATCATCGATACCACCCTCCATGGCACGGTCCATTGCCTCTGTATGATAGGCATAATCATGCTTTGGACCGGCCGGATGCAGTCGTTCATAGCTTTCTTTATGATAGGTCTCCTGAAAAAGAATATAGGTTCCGATTTCTGCTTCCTTGAGTTTTTGATAGTTTTCTACTGTGGTCGCCGCTATATTTACATTGACCCGCCGGATCGCTCCATTTTTATGTTTTATGGAATAAATCGTATGGATACATTCTAAAATATAATCAATGGGATTATTCACAGGATCCTCTCCGCACTCAATGGCAAGACGTTTATGCCCCATATCCTGCAGGGCAATGACTTCCTGTCGGATTTCCTCCTGGGTCAGTTTTTTCCGGGGGATTTCTTTGTTTTTTAAATGGTAAGGACAGTACACACACTGATTCACACAATAATTCGAAAGATAAAGCGGAGCGAACATAACGATGCGATCCCCGTAAAATGCCTCTTTGATTTCCTTTGCAAGGTGAAAGATCTCCTCAGTTATATCAGGATCCTCACAAGCAAGAAGAACACTGGCTTCCCGATGGGAAAGGCCGGAGCACTCTATTCCGGTTTCTGTTTTTTGGGGTGCGGCTTTCCTTAAAATTTTTTGAATCAGTTCCTTGTTGTTCTTATTTTGTTCTGCGTAAGATAAGGTTTCAAGAATTTCTTCATGATGAATAAATTCTTCAGCCTTCATAGAATCTTTACGATACATTTTCTTCTCCTTCGTTTATTCATAAAATGATTTACTATAAATATACCACATCCCTAAAAAAAATCCAACCGATACAGAATGAGTTGCTTTACAAAAAATTCTGTTGAAAAACAGGAACGTTGAATTTTCCTGCTGTGAATAATAACTATTATATAGGAAAATATATACAAAAGAAAGGGTAATGATCTTGAAAAAAAATACAAATATAACAAAAAGCAAAAAAAGCGTTGACAACAGGAAAATCAAGTGGTAATCTGTAATAGCTGTCGCAAAAAACGACACGCAAAGCACTCTGAAAACTGAACAGTGGAACAACCTTGAAAGAAATCGAAAGGACCACAAAACCTAAGATTTAAAAAGAGTTGAAATT
>CADBUD010000308.1 GCA_902797785.1 uncultured Lachnospiraceae bacterium | reverse complement strand
ACGACCAAAGGGAGTATTTGCACTCTGTGTGCCTTCGGTATGTGCATTTTGTTGCTATGAACAGCAGAGCTGTGAATAGTAACAGAGATGTCTGCCACAGAAAAAATCAAATAAGAGAAGCTGCCAATGATGAGGGATACGAAGAAGGAATCCCAGTGTGCTTAGGAACTGTGCGAAAATAACCTATACATTATGCGCTGAATTTTTCTTCGAGAGGGACAGTCAAAAATCATGCAAATAGCGAGCCACATGCTCCATAATGAAAACAGAAACTCAACATCTAAAGTCCAAAAAGACCCTGCCACTCTAGCAGGGTCTTTTTATCAGAGTTCATATCAAATAAAATAAATGTCACTATTCACAGTTCCCTCCCGGCATTCGGATTTTCCGCTGCTTCGCAGCTCTCCCGGAGCATTTGTGCCTGAAATCCTCATTCTGGGAGGAGTTCCTGCTTCACAGCAGGAAAATTTGATAAATAAAACAGCTTCTTACGCGCAAGCGCGATGAATCTCTTTCATTTATCAAATTGACTGTGAATAGTAACTCTGGAAATAGTATATTATAAATAACGAGATTATTCAATCTGTTTTCTCCTTTTTGTTCAAGAATAGAAACATCCCCTCTTTTTCTCCTGTAATTTTATACATTATCACTAATGTTCCCCAAAAATCTCCTGTCACAGTCCCCCAAAAATTACTTTGCATAACTGTCCCAGTTGCAATTTGCACTGTAACCAATTGTCCATCTACTAATGAAGTTTCTGATTTTCAGAAAAGAATGCCACCGAGCTGTTCGACAGCAGGATTCCATTCATGACGAGACTTGCCCCGAACAAGACCGCGTTCAAGGATGCAGCAGCCGGAAATCTTGATGACCTCATGTCACTATTCACAACCAATGTCATCCATACATCAAATTCAATCAGAGAAAAGAAAAAGAAGCAGAACTTTCCGCATGATCACACACAAAAAGTTCTGCTTTTTGTTTCAATTCAATGTCGAAAAATCTTGTCAGATTTCCCTGTTTCCATGAAACATAAGAGATTCTTTTCGATTATCTCTGGTTCGCCATAGCGCGTTCCTGTGCCTCAATCATTTTTCTGACCATATTTCCACCCACACTGCCGTTCTGTCTGGATGTGAGGTCTCCGTTGTATCCTTCTTTCAGGGGCACTCCGATTTCGCTTGCCACCTCATACTTAAAACGATCCATTGCACTCTTTGCTTCCGGAACATTCGTCCTGTTTGACATTTCAAAACGCCTCCTTCTTTTTGTCCATTTTGTTGTTCAAGAGTAAGGAGCTGTAACTGTTCCTTACTTTGTAAAAGAATTTCTTTTACGCTACTATTATGAACAAAATGAGAGAGGATAAACTGGTAACTTCTTCCTGAGGAACGAATAAATTCGTTTCCTATATATGATTCAGCGGTCAAAAGTCTTTCTCCACGACAAGCTCGCTTGTCAGCGGAGAGAAGACTTTATGAACGCCCACGATATGAGCAAGAAGTGGGGCGAAGCCACACGGGATTGCGAATATCGGGGAGGATTATTCTGTGCTTCGCACTCCCACAATCTTCCAGATTGAAATATTTGTTTTTCCTTATAATATAGTAACAAGATGTTGGGGGTTAAAAGTGCCATGCGATGAAATCGCATGTGCACTTTGCACGAAAATTCGGATGGACAAGCGAGCTTGTCCACACGGATCTTTGTGCAAAAATCACAAGGCGTGAAGCGCCTTGTGGCTTTTGACCCCGACATCGTAACAAGGAACAACAATAGAAAGCAGGTGAGCTCTTGAAGCAAAATCAAAACACTGGTATTACGAAAAGATATCTCCTTTTATACCTTATTTGTTTATTTTTTTCTGTCCTTATTTTCTTTTTTTCTATTTATTATTATTCCACTTATTCGATTCCTGACAGCATTTATCTTGTCAGTGGAGAAGAACAGAGCTTTGATTTTCATCTTCCGGTCAGTGCAGAGATCACCTTGGAGTCTTCTGTCACGAACCCACCAAAGGAAATCATACGCACTGCATCTAATCCTTCCAAAACAATGACAATGGTATCCTATTCGGATTCTCCCAAAAAGATCCAAGTAAATCTGCATCATCCCTTTTCTGTCATTTCCAACACGACCGGCTCCTACTCTATGAGCTGCAAGTTATTGGGGATTTTTAAGTTCAAGGAGGTACAGGTCCACGCCGTTTCCCGACCAAAGATCATTCCCTGTGGAATTCCTGTTGGTATCTATCTGGAAACGAACGGTGTCCTGATCATTGGAACCGGAGAAATCACCTCCATAAACGGCCAGATTTGCGAACCTGCATTAAATCTGGTAAAAAGCGGGGATTACATCCAAAAAATCAATGGAAACCCGGTCTCTGACAAACAGGATGTGATGGAAGAAATCAATCGTTCCCATGGTCAAACTGTCCTTCTGGGAATCATACGGGATTCTGAATATATCGAAATCCCTATTTCTCCGGTAAAAACAGACCGAACCAGCTATAAGCTTGGAATCTGGGTGCGAGACAATGCACAGGGAATTGGAACCTTGACATACCTTTCTGTCAATAATGAATTTGGCGCATTAGGACATGGAATTACAGATATTGATACTGGTATCCTCATGAAGCTTCGGGAAGGAACCTTGTACGAAACAAAAATCCTTTCGATTGAACGAGGCATTTCCGGCGAACCGGGAGAACTCATGGGCGTGATTCAATACAAAGACCGCTTTCAGTTAGGAAATATTATGTCAAACTCCTATGCCGGAATATTTGGCATCATCAATCAGACCAGTCACCTTCAGGACTATCTAAAGAAAAACCGCTGGGAGGATGCACTTTCTCTAAATCATGCTGTAGAAACGGGTTTTTATCAGGAAATCCACACTGGAACTGCCTTTCTCCAATGTGAGCTGGACGGTGAAATCAAGCAATATTCTATTGAAATCACGGATATTTCAAAAGACAAATCTTCCTATAAAGGAATTGAGTTTCATGTAACAGATCCCCGGCTCTTAGAACTCACCGGCGGAATCATACAGGGAATGAGTGGAAGTCCGATTCTGCAGGACGGAAAAGTCATCGCTGCCGTTACCCACGTTTTTGTCGATGATCCTTCTAAGGGATATGGCATTTTTATTGAAAATATGCTGGAGCAAATGGAAAGATAGCCGTTACTATTCACAGCTCCGCTGTTCATAGCAACAAAATGCACACGCCAAAGGCGCACAGAGTGGAAATATGCCCTAACGGTCATATT
>CADBUD010000307.1 GCA_902797785.1 uncultured Lachnospiraceae bacterium | reverse complement strand
TACAAAGACACTATCTTTGGCTGTGTGCTTTTTTAATTTTTTGCTATTGTTCATGCTGCACCTCTCTGTGTTATCAATAGTGATTTTCTTCATTATATCACATCCCGTGAAAGAAAGGTAGTGAGGAATGAAGAGAATATAGCGAAGAGAATATAGAAAGAAAATTCTTGTGAGCTTTTGCCTTCTATGATATACTTTTACAGGAATCCTGTCTAATTCTTTTTCAATCTTCCTAAGAATATACTTTCTGAAGCATCCTCATTTGCCAGTAGGATTTTCTGCGTGCTGGCAGGATCTGTCATGGAAAAATAGAGTTCATAGCTCCCCTGCTCCAGTTCTTTGACAGGGAGGGAAATCGAAAGGATTGTCGAAGCTTCAGAGAGCAGGGTGCGGTTGTCAAAGTCCAGGGAAATTTCAGTCTCTTCTTTGGTTTCCTTGTTTTTTAACAGGAGCGTCGTTTGAAATCTGCGGTATGCCGGAGCAAAACCGGTATTTTCCAGGGTAAGAGAAAGCTTGGCAGCCGGATTCTTCCAAGGGGAATAGGACAAGCTGGCCTGCCTGATTACATAACGATAGCCCAGATGAGCAGCGATATAATCATATCCATTGCATCCGGAATAAGCGGAGTCTTGAGAGGAAGTGCCTAAAGAGGTATGTTTCCATTTGTTTAGTACGGCTTCATCGTGTTCCTGATTCAAATAGGATACATGCATGGCAGATAGGTCAGAAATAGCATTTCCCAAATCATTGCAGGGATTATCGACGATGACTTCTCCACCATTTGGGACATAGCGGCAGAGGCGATCCTGGAATAAGATTTCTTCTTTCCTGGTACCTTTTTCGGAATAATCCGCAGGAGAAGAGGAAATATCTTCTGATTGGGAAAGCGCTAAAAGCGGCGTGTCGTCATAGGTTCCGTAGTCAAAAACAGAACCGAGCATACCGTCATTAAAAAGTCCTAATCGCGCGGAAAGGGTACCGTCATAGGGCTGGCTGCCGGCGAGCGCCTGAAACGAACCGGTAATGGTACGAAGCTGCGCCGGGGTGCGGACAGATAGAAAAATTTGCGGGTCAGTCAGGCGGGAAAGCTGGTTCATGAAACAGATGAGATCATTGGCAGAGCCGTAGTTGGTCTGTGTCATTTCTCCGCAGTTTCCGGTCCATGTGCCCTGTAATAAAAAAATAGAGGGAGCAAAGGTGTTTATGATAGGAGAAACCTGTTTCATGTGAGAGAGAATCTGCTCTCTTTTTTCGGGTTCTGTTTCGAGAGCTTTTCCATCCCAATCATATAAAAAACGGAGGATCAGCTGTTTTTTGGCAGAGGAAAATTCGCTCAAAAGGAGAGACAGTTCTTTAAGAGCAGTCTGAGTCAAAGGCTGGTTGGCATATTCTGCCAGATTGATTTCTAAAAGAATGAGATTTCGATCCGTAGCGGAAAGATACTGTTCACAGGTCTTTTTGATTTCATCAGTGCTTTGGGCTTCGGACAAGCGGAATCCATAGAGCTGGTAAAATCCGCAGTAAGGATTTTGCAGAGGAAGGGAGCTTTCCGCAAAGTGGGAAGGGGAAAAGGAAACCGGACGGCAGATCTTATACAGGAGATATCCGCCGATGGACAAAAGCAGGATCGTAAAAAGGATGAAAAGAAAATGCCGGCGTCCTAAAGGATGGATGGGCGGAAGAAAAACAGAATCTGGACGGTTCATGTGGATCTCCTTTTCTGGTTTATTGTTAGTTTATTGTTATAGGAAACTTTCAGCGACTAAAATTCGGCGCGCGTCTCATGAACAAAATGGCAAGTCATTTCGTTCATGAGGATAACAAGAAAATAGTATCATATTTCATGTGATTTTTCAATGCCGGGAGTAGATTTATGGGAGCCTGGTAGTGTCCTACGGTAACAGTTCACCCTTATTCTCCAGCAAGGTATTTTTTGTGAATGAAGCGCAGCGAAAGTCACAGAAAATCCGAGGCAATGGGCGCGAGGTGATGCAGAATGCATCATCTCTGTGCATTTTGTAACAGAG
>CADBUD010000306.1 GCA_902797785.1 uncultured Lachnospiraceae bacterium | reverse complement strand
TGCGTGGACAAGCTCGCTTGTCCCTCCAAATCTTCGTGCAAAGTGCACATGCGATTTCATCGCATGGCACTTTTGACCCCAACATCATGGATAGAAACGATACCATGATGAGTACGGGTTTCAAATTATGTGTGAGAGGAAATTGATACTATGGCGGTATTATATTATGCGAGTTTATTTGGATTATCTCTTTTGCTGGCAGCGATTTATGTCTTTATCTGGCATAAGCATCTGGACGTTACGTTTACCATGGTCTATACGATTGTTTCTGTTTCATGCCTTGGACATTTGATGTATTCCATGTCAGAAAGTCTGGGGGAGGCCGTCCTCGCCCAAAAGATCGTGTACATCAGCGGATGTTTTCTACAGTATTTTATCATGCTGAGCGTCTTAAACCTTTGTAAAATCAATGTCCCGAAACGGATTATTGTTTCCTTATTTTTGTGCTGCGTTATTTTGTATGTATCTGTCCTTACGATCGGATATCGGCCATATTTTTATAAAGAGGTGCATTTTGAAATCGTAAATCATGTACCGATTCTTTACCGGATCTATGGGCCAATGCATATTTTTTCCTATATTCTGATCTGTGCATTCTGCATTGTAGGTATTGTTACGATTGCCTACAGTTATTTCAAGAACACACAGGTTTCCAGGATGATTTTGTTCCTTTTGTTCTTTCCTGATGTCGTATCCGTGTTAAGTTATTTTTTCGGGCACGATTTCACCAACAGCATTGAATATGTATCGGCCTCCTTCCTGTTCGCAGAGGTCATGTACTTGTTCATTGCCCACCGAGTCAGTCTTTACGATATCAATGATACGGTAATCGATTCTTTCGTTCAGAAGAATAACAACGGTTTTATTACCTTTGACTTTAAACACAGATACCTTGGAAGCAATGAGACCGCCAAGAAGATTTTCCCTGTACTGAGGGAACTTCCTATCGATACCATCGTGGATAAAAGCAGCCAGATCGACAAAAAAATTCTGCATTGGATCACAAGCTTTTCTGAGCAGGAAGAAAACCATACCTTCATCTATACGCTGCGTGAGGATAAAACAAATGCGGACTATGAAAAAGTCTATAACGTCACCATCAGCTATCTGTATGAAGGAGGGAAAAAACGCGGTTACGTCATTATGCTGGTCGATGATACCCAAAATCGAAAATATATCGAACTTTTGGACAACTACAACGAGGATCTAATCCGTCAGGTCGATGAAAAAACGAAAAATCTTGTGGAGATGCATGATAATCTCATTATGAGCCTCGCGACCATGGTGGAGAGCCGCGACAATTCCACTGGAGGACATATCAAGCGTACCAGCGTCGGTGTGCGCATCCTGATCGACGAGATCAACCGCTCCGGAAAAATGCAGCTTTCCAAGGAGTTCTGCAGAAACATTATCAAAGCTGCTCCGATGCATGACCTTGGAAAAATTGCTGTCGATGACGCTGTGCTGAGGAAACCGGGAAGGTTCACCGCGGAAGAATTTGAAAAAATGAAGCATCATACCACAGAAGGTGCCCGGGTAATTCATGAAATTCTGAAAAATACAGATGACGAGGCATTCAAGACGCTGGCAGAAAATGTAGCCCATTATCATCATGAGAGATGGGACGGTTCCGGATATCCTATGGGCCTCAAAGGAGAAGAAATTCCTCTAGAAGCAAGGATCATGGCAATCGCTGACGTATATGACGCGCTGGTCAGCAAAAGAGTCTATAAAGATAGCATGTCATTTGAGCAGGCAGATAAAATCATCATGGAAGGAATGGGAACACAGTTCGATGCTGCACTCGAAATGTATTATGTCAGTGCCAGGCCTCGGCTTGAGGCGTATTATGCCGGAGGAGGTTCTGTTTCATGAGTCTTTCCGGAAGCAGCCGCGCCCAAAAAAAGGACGGCAGTGTGTATTATCGTTCCTCCATCACGTTCCGGAATAAGCATATCAGCCTCGGAAGCTTTCCTACCGAGGAAGAGGCGCACGAGTGCTATCTGGAAGCTGCCCGGCTCCTTTCCTCCGCCGAAGGCTCATGGGAAAGCTTTTCCGCTTTCTCCTTTTTAAGCCATGATAAATTTATCTCTCTGCTCAATTTTCGAAACAACCATATTTATATCAAAACACCGATTTATCTGCAGAAACGATATTTCCAGTATTTCCTGACGCAGTCTCTGGAATGTAAATTTGACATTGACGATCTGTTTTATTTTTCCGAGCACAAAATCATGAAGCGTGGAAATCATTTATTCGTCTCTGACTATGGCATGCAGGTCACGATCACCTCCCGGTATGGCATCCGTCCTCACAGTGTCATCGGACGGGATTTTTTATTTCGAAACGGAGATCCCTACGACTTTCGATATGAGAATCTGGAAATCATCAATCCATACCATGGCGTTGAGCGTGTCCAGAAAAATCTTTCCTATTGCTTTCGATGCAGGATTCACGTCAACGGATATCTTGTTGTGGGATATTTTCCTGATGCTTTAGAGGCTGCCATCGCCTATAATAAAGCCGCTGACTTTTTGAATGCCCAGGGGATTCAACGGGAATATTTCAGAAATTACATCAGCGAGCTGCGCTCGGAATCCTATTGGAAAATCTATGAAAAGATCCAGCTTCCGGAAAGCCTAAAAACAGCTGATATAAAAGAATAAAAATACCGCAGAAGACGTTTTTTTCTCCTTCTGCGGTATTTTTTGTTGCTTTTTATTTATACTCATGAACGAAATAGCCTGCCGTTTTGTTCTATTGCTGACAGCTTTGCTTTACTGCTTTTCATTGATATAATTCACCAGACCTTCTGCCCGGATGATGTTCTGCATAAACTCGGGAAATGCCTGTCCCTGATAAGTCGTTCCCTTCGTCTTATCGGTAATGACACCGGTATCGAAATCAATTTCCACCTCATCTCCTGCTTCAATTTCCTTTGCAGCTTCTGGACATTCTATAATGGGAAGTCCAATATTGATCGCATTACGATAAAAAATACGTGCAAAGGTTTCTGCAATGATGCAGGCGATTCCTGATGTCTTGATTACAAGCGGTGCATGCTCTCTGGAAGAACCACAACCAAAGTTCTTATTTGCCACCATGATATCTCCCTTGGAAACATTTTTTACAAAATCCCGATCGATATCTTCCATACAATGGGTCGAAAGCTCGACCGGATCCATGATGTTCAAATATCGTGCCGGAATAATTACATCTGTGTCTACATTATCACCATATTTAAATACTTTTCCTGACGCGTTCATTTTTCCTCCTCTAAAAATATATGTTCTATCGTTTTATCCCCGTTTTCTATGATTTATTCCGGAGCAACGATTTTTCCCGCAATCGCGCTGGCCGCTGCCACTGCCGGGCTGGCAAGATAAATTTCAGAGTCAACATGTCCCATCCGGCCTACGAAATTCCGGTTGGTGGTAGAGATACATTTCTCTCCTGCTGCCAAAATCCCCATATAACCGCCCAGACAAGGTCCACAGGTCGGGGTACTTACAACTGCTCCTGCTTCAATAAAGATTTTTAAAAGGTCCTCTTTCATCGCCTGCAGATAAATCTCCTGCGTTGCCGGGATAATGATACAGCGAACATTTTTAGCCACTTTTTTCCCCTTTAAAATTTCTGCTGCTGTCCGAAGGTCAGAGATTCTTCCATTCGTACAGGAACCAATAACGCACTGATCGATTTTGATTTCTCCGACCTCGTCGATGGTCTTGGTATTTTCCGGCAGATGTGGGAAAGATACCGTCGGCTTTAATTCGCTCAGGTCAATGGTATATTCCTTTTCGTATTCTGCATCAGCATCAGCCTCATAGATCTGATATTCTCTGGTCGAGTGCTCCTTCATATAGGCAATCGTCAGATCATCAACTGGAAAGATTCCATTTTTTCCACCAGCTTCGATTGCCATATTCGCAATCGTAAAACGATCATCCATATTCAGATACTTAATTCCTTCTCCGGTGAACTCCATCGACTGATAGAGTGCCCCGTCTACACCGATCAGACCGATGATATGCAAAATCACATCTTTTCCACTTACCCATTTGGATGGTTTTCCCACCAGATTGAACTTGATTGCAGACGGTACCTTGAACCACGCCTGTCCGGTCGCCATACCAGCTGCCATATCTGTGCTTCCGACACCAGTGGAAAAAGCTCCCAATGCGCCGTAGGTACAGGTATGTGAATCTGCACCAATGATGACATCTCCGGCAACTGTCAATCCGCGCTCTGGAAGCAGCGCATGCTCAATTCCCATCTGACCCACATCGAAATAATTGGTAATCCCTTCTCTTGCCGCAAATTCACGGACACATTTGCAGTTCTCCGCAGATTTAATATCTTTGTTCGGAATAAAGTGATCCATGACCAATGCTATTTTGTCCTTATGAAATACTCCATCTGTTTTCATTTTATCGATCTCACGAATCGCCACCGGAGTCGTAATATCATTTCCCAACACAAGATCCAGATTTGCCTCGATCAACTGTCCTGCTTGAACCGTTTCTAAGCCTGCATGTGCTGCCAGAATCTTCTGTGTCATTGTCATTCCCATTCTTTTTACCTCCATTTTAGAATGATGTCTCTCTTTAACAAAAAGCAGTAACATTTTCAAATGAATTGCAAAATGTTACTGCTTTTTCACATTTTTGAGTCATGCTATACTGTAAACCATAACGGTATTTCGCTAGTGAGTATCCTATTAGTTATTGATCAGCTTGTCCTCACCATTCCAGCTGTACAGCTTTCTGATCTCTTCTCCAACGATTTCTGATGGATGCTCAGAAGCAAGCTTTCTCATTGCCTTAAAGTGAACCTGACGTCCTGCAGAAGACATCTCCAGCAAGAACTCTTTTGCGAAAGAACCATCCTGAATATCAGAAAGAACCTTTTTCATTGCTTTCTTGGTATCCTCTGTGATGATCTTTGGTCCTGTGATATAATCACCATACTCTGCGGTATTGGAAATAGAATATCTCATTCCTGCAAAACCTGACTGATAAATCAGATCTACGATCAGCTTCATCTCATGAATGCACTCGAAATATGCATTTCTCGGATCATATCCTGCTTCTACCAGAGTCTCAAAACCTGCCTGCATCAAAGCGCAGACACCACCGCAAAGAACTGCCTGCTCGCCAAAGAGATCTGTTTCTGTCTCTGTACGGAAGGTCGTTTCCAAAACGCCGGCTCTTGCTCCACCGATTCCTGCTGCATAAGCAAGAGCAAGATCCAATGCCTTTCCTGTCGCATCCTGATAAACCGCAACCAGACAAGGAGTTCCTTTTCCTGCCTGATATTCGGAACGAACGGTGTGACCCGGAGCCTTTGGCGCGATCATGGTAACATCCACATCTGCCGGAGGTACAATACATCCAAAATGAATATTAAATCCATGTGCGAACATCAGCATGTTTCCAGCCTCTAAGTTTGGCTCGATATCTTTTTTGTACATATCTGCCTGCTTTTCATCATTGGTCAAGATCATGATGATATCTGCTTTTTTTGCTGCCTCTGCTGCTGTGAAAACTTCAAAGCCCTGCTTTTCTGCTTTTTCCCATGATTTGCTGCCTTCATACAAACCAATGATCACATGTGCACCGGATTCCTTTAAATTCAGGGCATGAGCATGTCCCTGGCTTCCGTAACCTACGATTGCGATTGTCTTTCCCTCTAATGCAGAAAAATTACAATCCTCCTGATAATAAATCTTTGCCTGTTCTGCCATTCCTTTTCTTCCTCCAATCATAATGATGCAAGCCGTCTGGCTGCATTTGGGATATTCCCTTAAAATCTATGGTAGCTGCTTTGCAGTTACTGTCTACTTTGAACTTTTGCCACTTAGAACTCTCTCTTGAAGTTGTCTAAATACTGGACATCCTCGACGCCTCTGGATAATCCGGTCACTCCGGTCCGCGCCAGCTCTAAAATCTCATAACCATCTAAGAGCGATAAGAACGCATCCAGCTTATTCTGGTTTCCGGTCATTTCTACGACCATGGAATCCTTTGTCACATCTACGATATTCGCCCGGAAGATCTCTACGACATTCATTACTTCCTGACGCTCATTCGCCTTGGCCCGAATCTTGACCAGAATCAGCTCCCGACAGACGCTCTGTCCATTCTCCAATGTTTTGATATGAAGAACATCTTCAAGCTTCCGAAGCTGCTTTTCAATCTGATCCAAAATCTGCTCGTCCCCGCTCGCAACGATCGTCATACGTGAGAACCTGGGGTCTGCCGTCACACCTGCGGAAAAGCTGTCAATATTAAACCCTCTGCGGCTGAACAAACCGGAGACATGACTCAATAAGCCCGGTGTATTTTCTACCAATACTGATAATACTTTTTTTCCCATGTTTTTCCCTGCTTTCCATTTTTTTCACCTGCGCATTTGCCGTGGAATATTCCCAATCTGCGTCAGATGCGCTGATGAGGGCTCATTTTGTTGTTTTGTGAATGTGTCCGGAAAAACCTGACAAAAAACAACTCACATTCGATATTATAATAATTTCATTTTTTTTTGTCAATAGGGAAATCCGAATCAGCCTCTCCTATTGTTATGCTCAGGAACGAAATGGCCTGCCGTTTTGTTTCTGAGCCGCACCGGTTATTGGTCGCTGAAAGCGACATTTTCCTTACAAAATCCGTGTGCATCATATCATTCCTTCGTAAGCTGTCTTTGCCGCATCAAGCTCCATATTGCAAAATAGCTCGTACACCGGAACCAGGTCAAAGATCTCATCGAGCAGAGCCAGGGTGCGTTCCATGCTTTGTTTCTCCCTCGGACGGTAGACCTGCTGGAGAAATACCGGATAGGCTCTCTGCTTATCGATTCTCTGAATCCGATTGGACTCTGCCCTGTGCAGGATGCAGATGCCCCTAAGGGGGACAGAACAATTCGTACTCAGCCGGTGCTTTCCATCCCACGGTGTCCCATAGGCCCTGACCTCTTTCTCCCCTGTCCGCTCTTTTTTCTTTATCTTTAGCAGGGGTTTGTCGTCATTGATCATTACGGCCCGCTCTTTCATCAGTTCTCTCCATAATCTGGTATGGGTGGATTTTCCTGTTCCGCTTTTGGCTGTAAACAGATATCCCTTTTGGTCAACTGCTACAACAGAGCCATGAAAAAGCACTGTGTTCTGTTTTGGCATCCATTCCGCAATCTTCCGGTAAACGGCCAATATCTCCAGATATTCATCGGAAAAGGAACAAACCGGTATTCCTTCCGTCCGGTCTTCCTGTTCGGATTTTCTGCGTTCAAAATCGATATCTTCCCGCGTGATCACCACTCTTGTATCTATTGGTCCATACTCTTCTCCTGAAATGAAATACTCCTTGCCATATTCTTCCATATAGGGATAGAGATTTTCAATCTGAATCCTCTGTTCTGCAATTTGTAATACCTTCATGTCTCCCTGCCGCCTTTCCTCTCTGCCAGGGTCTCTCCTGCGAACCCGCTCGCCGCTACCATCAGCGCTGCCTGTGACGCAGCCGTTGCCCTTTGATCCGCCGATACATTTCCGGCCGCTCTTTTGGCCGCTTCCTCCTGTTTCTCTGCCAATTCGCGAATTTGTTCTTTTACGGCATCGACCTCCCCATCGACTCTTCGAAGCAGCCTGTCCCACTCCTTATCTGACATATTCCGCCAGTCCTTTTCTTCTTTGGCTTTTTTGTCTGCCCATTTCTTATCCTCTTCTATTTTCTTTTTCAGATCGGCGGCTGTAATCCTCTCCCCGCTCTTTTGCTTTCTCAGAACCATATCTGAAAAGCTCTCTTCTGCGGCAGGCTCATTTATCCCTTTGCGCTTTTGCCCTTTTTCTTCCATCCTCTCCAGACCTTGAAAAGCGCTCCATCTTTTAATCTGCATCTCTTTCCCCTTTCTCTCGTAATAGCTCCTCCTTACGGTTTCTATTTCATCAAACGATAAAATAATCCGGTCTGCCAAAAAAATACACAGTTACTATCCGCAAGAAAGCCATCACGTTATTATTTTATTCGCAAATATGAACTAATATTAAAGTTCTATCACGCAAAAATATTGGTTAGTCACATGTTACTATTCACAGCTCCGCTGTTCATAGCAACAAAATGCACATACCGAAGGCACACAGAGTGCAAATACTCCCTTCGGTCGTAT
>CADBUD010000305.1 GCA_902797785.1 uncultured Lachnospiraceae bacterium | reverse complement strand
GGGGAGCATGAAGGAGGCTGTGTGTTATTTGAAAAAAGAGCGCAGGTCGAGGCACTGTTATAATCATTGCATTTTTTGGAAAAATGGGTTATGATTTTAGAAAAGAAAAAACAAGAAATGAGGGATAGAAAAGATTATGCTGGAGTTGAAAAACATATCATTTCAGGTAGAAGCTGAGGGGCAGAAAAAAGAAATTATCCGGGATATCAGTCTGACGGTCCCGGGAGGAAAATTAGTCGTCATTACCGGACCAAATGGCGGAGGAAAATCGACGCTGGCAAGGTTGATTGCCGGGATCGAAAAGCCGGATTCGGGACAGATTTTACTAAATGGAGAGGATATTACAGAACAATCCATTACAGATCGTGCCAAAAAAGGAATAGGATTTGCCTTCCAGCAGCCGGTGCGTTTTAAAGGCATTCAGGTGCTGGATCTGATCCGTCTTGCGACGGGAAAGCAGATATCCACTTCCGATGCCTGTGAATATTTGTCTGCCGTGGGACTGTGCGCACGCGATTATATTGACCGTGAAGTCAATAGCAGCCTTTCCGGAGGAGAATTAAAGCGGATCGAGATTGCAACGGTTCTGGCAAAAGCCCCGGTTCTTTCCATTTTTGATGAGCCGGAGGCAGGAATCGATCTTTGGAGCTTTCAAAATTTGATCGAGGTCTTTGAAAACATGAGAAAAAAGATTGAGAATAGTTCCATTTTGATTATTTCCCATCAGGAGCGTATTTTAAATATTGCAGATGAAGTTGTTGTTTTAAAGGAGGGAAAACTCTTACGGCAGGGAAGCAAGGAGGAAATCCTTCCGGAATTGATTGGAACTACCTCTGCAGTAAAAGAATGCAGAAAGAGCGGAATAGCGAAGGGAGCGGAGAAAGAATGCTGAAGCTGGATGAGATACAAAAACGATTATTAATGGAAGTGGCGGACCTGCATAAGGTGCCGGAGGGGGCGTACAATATCCGTTCGAACAGTCAATCTGCCGGCCGCGCCTCTACATCGAATATCACGATCGACCCAAGAGAGGATGGACAGGGACTTACGATTCATATTCAGCCGGGAACCAAAAATGAAAGCGTCCACATCCCGGTCGTGATGACAAAGAGCGGGTTAAAAGAGCTGGTGTATAATGACTTTTATATCGGAGAACAGGCAGATGTCACAATTGTCGCGGGTTGCGGGATTGACAACTGCGGACCGCAGGATTCCGAACATGATGGGATCCATCGGTTCTATGTTGGAAAGGGAGCCAAAGTCCGGTACGTGGAAAAGCATTACGGTTCCGGAAATGGGACAGGCAAGCGGATCCTGAATCCGGGAACAGAGGTCTACATGGAAGAAGACAGCACGATGGAAATGGAAATGGTGCAGATCAAAGGGGTGGATGATACGAACCGGACGACCACAGCGGAGCTTGCAAAGGGAGCCAAGCTGGTGGTTCGGGAGCGGTTAATGACCCACGGAGAGCAAAATGCGGTCAGCACCTATCTGGTCAGGATGAATGGAGAGGGAGCAAGCGCAGATGTTGTTTCCCGGTCTGTTGCAAGAGATACTTCTTATCAGAAATTTGATGCAAAACTGATTGGAAATGCAGCCTGCTCCGGTCATACAGAGTGTGATTCTATCATTATGGATCAGGGAAAGATCTTAGCTGTTCCGGGTCTGGAGGCAAATCATGTGGATGCGGCTCTGGTGCACGAAGCTGCGATTGGAAAGATTGCAGGAGATCAGATCATCAAACTTATGACCCTGGGACTTAGTGAACAGGAGGCAGAAGAACAGATTATCAATGGATTCTTAAAATAAAGCATTACGATGACAGAACCTCTTCCGGAATCTGGATTTCTCGCTGCGTGGCAGCTTTTCTGGCGTATGCACGCCTGAAATCCTCATCCCGGGAGAGGTTCCTGTTTTATAGCAGGATAATTTGATGATACTCGTTAACGAAAATCGTTGCCGTTTTTTCGCTAACGGGATAAAATGATACGAACGGATTTTGTAAGGAAAATGTCGTTTTTAGTGACTAAAATCCGGCTGCAAATTAAAAAACTCTTCAATTCCCACCTGAAACAGTTTTGATAATGCCATTAGTTCAGAAACTCGTATGTTATATGTTCCGCACTCGATTTGGGAATATATGCTGCGCGACATGTCACAGCCGTCCAGTTGAAGTCGGGTAACAACGGCTTCCTGTGTCATATGATTCTTATTTCTGATCTGACGTATTCTGTGCCCGATGGGAATATCCTGACGTATTTTCTGAGACATAAAAATCCCTCCTCTAAAACGATGGTTTTATCGTATTTCTTGTTACTATTCACAGCCACTATCCCGCAAGGTATTGAATACCTTGAGAGAACAAGGATGGACCGTCGCCAATCGTAATTTTCACGGATATGCTGTTGATTTTAGAGAAAATGGAAGAATTTGGCGCAATGTATAAATTGCATTATAGAAAAGTTTGTCGAGAAAAAGAAAAGATACAGGTGAAAGGTACAGATTAAAAAAGAAAGAGTACGTAAAAGGTTCAACAAGAAAAAGGCAGACAAGAAGGGGGAACGGTGTTACTATTCACAGCCGTTATCCCGCAAGGTATTTTCAAGCGCATTTTGCTTGAAAATCCGGGGTAGCAATGCGCCAAATACGACCG
>CADBUD010000304.1 GCA_902797785.1 uncultured Lachnospiraceae bacterium | reverse complement strand
TCTGTTGAAATAGCAAAATATTTTACGTTGACCTTTTAAAGGAAAAGTATTATGATATAAATGATATTCTACATTACGATTAAATGGATGAATAGAACAAGTCACTATTGGTTCTATGCGGCAAACGGGTTGATGCAGATTCGCTTGCTTCATAGATGAAAAGGGAATTCGGTCAGAATCCGAAGCAGTCACCACTACTGTATTGTGGACGAAAGAGGCAGGACATGTCACTGGCGGCATCCTTTAACCGATCAGGAAAAGGAGGAAACCGGGAAGGCGCCCCTTTCGGAAGAAGCTAAGTCAGGAGACCTGCCATAGTGATACAGGGTAATATTTTCCGGGTGAGGAAGATATGCTTTTTTGTTGTCGTCCCTGCAGTCATATGACAGGGCTTTATCTTATCGTGGCATCCAAGGGGGTATTGCGCCCTTTTTCTATCACTAAAAGATAAACGACAGCGCTTCTTAGAACTTAAAGCATATCTTGACTTCTTTGAATCAGTGCTTCATATCTGATTCCGATATTACCGTCCTGATTTTCCAAAATAACGATATAGTAAACGAATAAATTCGTTTTCTATAAAATGTATGACGGAACTGCGCATAATGTACAGGTTGTTTTCGCGCAGTCCCTAACGATGAAAAAAGAGGTTCGAATGATGAAAAAACAAAACAGAAAAAGATTCCTATCTGTCTTTTTAGCGCTCCTGCTCTGTTTGAGTGCCCTGCTGCCTCTTTGGCCGGTATCAGCCAAAGCAGCTTCTGTTACCGTCTATTTTACCCTGAGCAATGATGGGGAATTTGTTGCAGGAACAGATGAAGACCGGACATTGATGGCACATCTGCCTGTGACGGTGGAGTATTTTGATCTGGCAGCCTATGGGCTGGAGGATTTTTCCTATCATGATGAGGGTTCTACAGAGCCGGTGCCAAAACCTACTCTATTACATCTGCTGATCCGGATGCTGGAGACCTATTACCTTCAGGGAGAGACCCTTTTCGTCGGAGACCGAAATCAGGATGCCATGTCTGTTTCCGGAAGTGCGAAAAGCATGTATCTGACACGGTTTTGGGGACATGATGAAAATCTGATGTATTTTGTGAATCATGAATATCCTTATAGCAAAGAAGGAATCGGCGCGACCTATGATGATATTTTGCTCGAGGACGGGATGGAGATCGACATGGCGATGTTCTCCGATTGGGACTTTCGTTATTCTGGAGCTTTTTCTTATCTGGAGCTGGAGCAGGCAGAACAGGGAGCGGACGGAAGCTATATTGTGACAGCGGGAAAAGAATACAAGGCCAGACTGACAGGAATTTCAACAGATTCAACGCTTCAAAATGATCCAAAGAGCTACCGGGTCCGGATGGCGGGAGAGACGCTTTGCTATGCCGGGACGGATCAGGCAGCGGGAGAATTCTCCAATGGCAGCTGGAGCATTTTTCCGACCAGGACGGATGATGAGGGAGAGTGCAGTATTTCCTTCAAAGCACCAGGGGTATATTACCTTTCCTCCACACCGTTTTATGAGACCTTTGCCATGGATTCCGGGAGTCCCTGTGTTGCGCCGCCGATTCTGGTTCTTACGGTTCTGCCTGGTGAGCAGGAACAGGAAGAGGATTATACCGGGGAGCTGATAAAAAAGATTTCCTTTTTCGATGGATTGTCATCTGGAGCGGAAGAGGTGGAGCTGTCATCGGATTTTGTAAGGGAAACAAAGGAATATGAGCTGATTGCAGAGGATGAAAAGAGCACGCTGGCAGTTTTGGTGGATTTGTCAGAGCAGGCACCGGGCAGGACCCGTTTGATGGCAGCCTATACAACGATGGATGGAGAGAAAAAGGAGGTTTCCCTGAATGAGAAGGGAGGAAGGACCGAATTAAAACGTCTGTTGATGGAAGGACCGAAAAAGAATGAAGTGACGATCTGCGCATCCTGCAGCAATGAAGAACAGGAAGAAGTCCGGGAAGAATATCATTTTTTGATCAGGCGGAGGGCAACGCTTCGGGGGCTTTCTGTTTTTTCTGTAGAGGGAGAGAGCAAAGCAGGGGACGGCAGTTTAAAAGAAGGAACGGAACTTATTTTGGAGCCGGGATTTACCAAAGGAATTACGGAATATAAGCTGTCCCTGACGAAGGAGGAGCAGATCAAAATCCTGCCGCAGCCCTTTTTGTCCGGACAGGGATATGTAGTGACGATTGACCGGGAAGAAAGGGAAGACGGACTGCTCTGGGACGTGGGAGAGCTTGCAAAAGGAGAAGAGCGGTGTTTTTCTGTCATGGTGAACTGTGAGGACTGTGAGCCAACAGAATATCATCTTACCATAGGGCGGAATAAATATGGGGAAGAGAAGTTCCTTCTTTCTTCGCATACTACGCTGCGGGTATGGAATGAAGCCAAGGAACAGCAGTGCATCTATTACGTCAGAGGTGAGGCGGAGGAAACGTACACGATTCCGGATCTGATCTATGGGGAGAATTATTTCTATGCGATAGGCGGAACCGGATATTTGACCGAGACCGGAAGCTTTGTGGCAGGAGAGAAAAAAGAATGGGACGGCAGGTTGAAAAAAGCAGAAGAAGCTGATGCGGCGCCATCCTCTCTTTTAGCAGAATTTGGAAGCTTTCGGGGAAACCCGGATAATAATGCTGTTGTAGAAGCAAAAACTCCGATTTCAGAGGATACGGGAAGTCTCTATTGGGCAGTCAAGCCGGACGGGAGCTTTGGCGCGGGGTCTCCCGGAGCCCCGATTCTGGTGGATGGAACGATAGTTTATACTACGGCAACGACAATCGTAAAAGCAGATACCCTGACGGGAGAAATCTTACAGAGCAGGCCACTGGCAAAGACCTCTGCGTTTAATATGATTCCGCCGGTCTATGACAATGGCAGGATTTTTGTTGCGCTGGCAGGGGGGACGATTCAGGCCTTTGAGGCAGAGACGCTTGAATCGCTCTGGATCTATCAGGATGCGCTGCGGGGGCAGCCGGACTCTCCTTTGATCTGTCATAACGGATACCTTTATACCGGGTTCTGGAACGGGGAAAAAGGAAAGGCGGATTTTGTCTGCCTGAGCGTGACAGATGAAGATCCTTCTTCTTCCGAAGAAAAAAAAGAGGCCGTCTGGATCTATCCTTCCCTTGGTGGCTTCTACTGGGCCGGCGCCTATGTCTGTGATGAGTTTCTTCTCATAGGGACAGGAGATGGTATGGAAGCAGATGAAACGGGGACGGCAAAGCTTTTATCCCTGGATCCTTATACTGGGGAAATTTTGGATGCGGCAGAAGGAATGACAGGAGATATAAGGAGCACGGTCTGCCGTGATTCCCAGACCGGAAGGTTCTACCTGACCTCGAAGGGGGGCAGTTTCTATGGCTGTTCGGTCTCGGAGGAAGGAAAAATCTCTGAGATAAGAAGGATGGATCTTGGAGGAAGCAGTACCTCGACGCCGGTCGTCTGTGATGGCAGGGCGTATGTCGGAGTACAGGGAACGGAGCAGTTCGGAGCCGGAGCCGGACACTCGATTGCCGTAATCGACCTGATGGAGTGGAAGGTCGCCTACCGGCTGATGACCAGGGGCTATCCACAGACCAGCGGTCTTCTTTCCAAAGGGGAAGGAGGGGAACATTATGTGTATTTTGTGGATAACTATGAGCCGGGGAAGCTTCGGATGTTGAAAGATGTCAGGGGACAGACGGAGGCAGAGATTTTTCGGAAGAGCAGCTATGAGGAAAACGGGGATGATAATGTGCTGTTTACGCCGCGCGGACTCCATGCCAATTATGCCATCTGCAGCCCGATCGCTGATTCCTATGGAACCATTTTCTTAAAAAACGATTCGGGATATTTGATGGCGTTTGGAAGCCGGATCCGGGAAATTGAAATCACCAAAAATCCGACGAAGCAGTCCTATCTGGAAGGGGAGAGCTTTGACGCTTCGGGAATGGAGGTGACGGCAAGGTGCGACAATGGACTGACGAGGGAGATTACCGGGGCTGTAGCGTTTTCAAAGGATCCTCTGACAACAGAATATACAGATGTGGAAATCCGCTACGAACGTCAGCTCTACAATGACACCTTAAAGTCCTATGAATCATTCGATCCGGTCTATGCGCCTGTGGAGGTCTTTGTATCCAAAGAGTCCGACCGGGAAGCAGCAAAAAAAGCAGAGGAGCTCATTGCGCAGATTTCTTTCCCAATCCGGATGTCATCAAAGGAAGAAATCAAGGCAGCCCTGCTGGCATATGAAAATCTGGAGCTATCGGCAGAAGCAGAGGTATCCAATGCAGAGCTTCTTGCGAAGGCAAAAAAGGAATATGAGGAGCTGATGAGCAGTCTGTTAGCAAAATCTGTGGAGGGCGCTTCGGCGAATCGCTTAGGAAGCACGGTCACGATCACGATTCCCAAACTTTCCTATGCAAAAAGCGTCGCAGTCTTTCGGAGAAAAAAAGGGGAAGCTTCCTATCAGAAGCTGGCGGAGCAAAAACCGGGCGAGACATGGATCGATGCGAATCTTCCTGCCGGAACATGGGTCGAATATCAGCTGCAGGCTTTTGGTACTGTGGATGTTTTGGAGGAAAAGACCAAAGCGGGAGGAAAATCAGACATTCTGGTTGTGAACCTTCCGCCGAAAGGAATCACAGCACTTTCCACGAAGCAAAAAAAAACAACCTCCATTGTGCTTTCCTGGAATGCGGCAAGTGGGGCAGATGGCTATGAGGTCTGCCGAAGGCTCCTGCCATCAGGAAAATATCAAAGCATCAAGCGAATCAAGGGAGGAAATGTGACGCGCCTGACCGATACAAAACGAAGTGTAGGGAAGACCTATTCCTATCAGATCAAGGCATTTTCTTATGGAAAGGATGGGACGCTGGTGTGGAGCGAGGCAAAAGCCAAGGAGAAAAAAATACAGCTCTTGCCAGACCGGGTCGGAGGACTAAAGATTTTAAAAAAGAAGAACCGGCGGATCCTTCAATGGAAGCAGGTCAAGGGGATCAAGGGGTATCAGGTACTTGTTTCCCGAAAAAAGAACAGCGGCTATCGACAGGCAGCGCTTCTTTCTTCGAAAAAGAAAAAGCTGACGATTTCCTTGAAAAAATGGAAGTGGGCGAAGGTCCGTGGATATGTTCTTTTGGGGAAAACGAAACTCTATGGAAAGGCTTCAAAGCCTGGGGCACTAAAGTAAGGATATACTCGTTAATGAAAACCATGGCAGGTTTTTACTAACGGTATGATAGGATGCACATGGATTTTGCAAGGAATGGATTCCTGAAATTCAGAAGAAAGAGTTACTGTTCACAGCCGTTATCCCACAAGGTATTTTCAAGCGCATTTTGCTTGAAAATCCGGGTTAGCAGTGCGCCAAATACGACCGAAGGGAGTATTTGCACTCTGTGTGCCTTCGGTATGTGCATTTTGTTGCTATGAACAGCAGAGCT
>CADBUD010000303.1 GCA_902797785.1 uncultured Lachnospiraceae bacterium | reverse complement strand
CAGAAATATGCCCTATCGGTCATATTTCGCGCCCACTGCCCCGGATTTTCATGCAAAAAACGCATGAAAATGCCTCGCGGGATAGTGGCTGTGAATAGTAACAGCAAATTGACTATGAATAGTAACGTGGAATAGTAAAAAATGAGAGAAGGAGGAATGGGCAGATGGAATGGGAAAGTGTAAAGGATTCATGGGCTTTGGCAAATCAAAAGAAGATTCCGTGCATGGGATATGGGACATGGCTGTTATCCGGAGAAGAAGCTGTAGACAGCATAAAAAAAGCGGTCAGGCTCGGGTTTCGGCATATTGATACGGCCGCATTTTATGGAAATGAGGAAGAAGTGGGAAAGGCTGTGCAGCAATGTCAGGATGAAGGGATTCCAAGAAATCAGATTTTCGTAACGAGCAAGGTGTGGAATGATAACCGCGGCTATGAAAATACCATGGCTTCATTTAAAAAAACGATGGAGCGGCTGAAATTTCAATATTTGGATTTGTTCCTGATTCATTGGCCGGCATCGGAAAACCGGTTTGAAAACTGGAAGGAGCTCAATGCGGGAACTTGGCGCGCATTGGAGGAGCTGTACGAGGCAGGAAAAGTAGAGGCAATCGGAGTCAGCAATTTTAAACCACATCATATGGAGGCGCTGCTCGAGACGGCAAACATCAAGCCAATGGTGAACCAGATCGAATTTCATCCGGGCTTTTGGCAGAAGGAAACGGTAGAATACTGCAAACGCCAGGAAATCCTGATCGAGGCATGGAGCCCGTTTGGAAGAGGCGCTGTCTTAGAACAGGAGCTTTTAAAAAATCTCGCAAAGAAATATGATTGCTCCACTGCTCAGATCTGTCTGCGATGGGAACTTCAGCACGGCGTCCTTCCTCTTCCGAAATCCTCGAACGAAGACCGGATGAAAAACAATATGCAGGTCTTTGACTTTTCTTTGACAGAGGAAGATATGAAGCAGATTGATGAAATGCCAATCTGTGGGTTCAGTGGAGAAGATCCGGATCAGATTGAGTTTTAAAATGGGAATCATACATCTTACGAAGCCGGGAAATGGATTCACAAAGACCTTCTTCTGTAAAGGAGAAGGTCTTTGCCGTTATCCCGCAACTGAAAATCCGGGGTAGCAGTGCGCCAAATACGACCAAAGGGAGTATTTGTGTGCAGCGTAAAGTTTGTTTTTTGTTAGGAGGCATTAAATGAAAAAAATTTTTTTTGTTGTTCCGGGTTTATTTGTTCTGTCTCTTTCTATTATATCCAATCGTCTCTTGTCTTTTGCAATCTCCCGAAAACCCTCCAAAAAAGACGCGGCGCCTCCTTCGGTTCTCTCGCCACAGGTTCGCAAAAAAATGGCCTGGAACAAAAGGATGTTAAAAGAAGAAACGGGAAAGTGGCTTCGGGAACAGTCGTTGTATGCTGAGGAATGGCATCTTCATACGCCGGATCATTTGACGCTCTACGGGAAATATTACCCTCAAAAAAGGACAAGCCACAAGTGGCTGGTCGCTGTACATGGGTATCGGTCCACAGGAGCCGGTATGGAGATGATTGCCCACGAATATGCGAAACGTGGTTATGAGATTCTTTTGCCGGATCTGCGGGCGTGCGGAAGGAGCGACGGGAAATATCTGGGGATGGGATGGCTCGACCGGAAGGATCTTATCCTATGGATCGATAAAATCCTAGAAAAAGATACGGAGGCACAGGTGGTTTTGCATGGGATATCCATGGGAGGAGCAGCTGTTATGATGACCTCGGGAGAGGTTCTTCCTAAGAATGTGGCTGCTGTCATAGAAGACTGCGGATATACTTCTGTCTGGGATATCTTTGCGGATGAACTATCCTTCTTATTTCATCTTCCCCGTTTTCCGCTCATGCATATGGCAGATTTTTTTTCCAGGCTTCGTGCCGGTTATTCCTTTTATGAAGCTTCCAGCCTAAAGCAGATTCAAAAATCAAAGACGCCGACCTTGTTTATCCATGGTTCAAAGGATTGCTTTGTTCATACGGAAATGGTATATCCGTTATATGAAGCTTGTCCGGCAAAAAAAGAGCTCCTTCTTGTCGAAGGAGCCGGTCATGGAAATTCCTATCTGCTTGATTCCGAGTTGTATTTTCAGACTGTTTTTTCTTTTTTAGGAGAAGAGAATCATCCGGGAGCATAGTTTATTTTAGAGGAAGAAATTCCGGCTTTCGGTCTTTAAATATAGTGTAATAATCAAAACCGCAGCTTTTTAAGATT
>CADBUD010000302.1 GCA_902797785.1 uncultured Lachnospiraceae bacterium | reverse complement strand
CGGGGCAGTGGGCGCGAAATATGACCGTTAGGGCATATTTCTGTGCATTTTGTTGCTATGAACAGCGGAGCTGTGAATAGTAACAAGCAGGAACTTCTCCCAGTAATTTTATGTTCATAAGCATAGACACATTCAAAATGATTATGCTATAATCTCTATGAAGATTTGCACGTCAAAAGTGGCAGGTCATTTCGTTCCTGAGTATAATAAAACAGAAAGGATCCATACCTACATGTCAGAAAAAAATTTTTCTTCAAAATCCTACAAAATCATTACCGCCGGAGCGACCGGTGAGCTTGTAGAAAAAAAATCTCGCTTTATTGCTGTGATTGAGCCGATAGAAAGTGAAGAAGAAGCTTTAGAACTCATAGAAAAAATCAGAAAAAAGCATTACGATGCCCGGCACAATTGTTACGCTTACACCGTGGGTTTTGAAAGAGAAATCACAAGAAGCAGCGATGACGGAGAGCCTGGCGGAACAGCAGGACGTCCTATGTTAGAACTTCTTTTAAAAGAAAACCTGTACAATGTGGCTGCGGTCGTGACCCGCTATTTTGGAGGAACACTCCTTGGGACGGGAGGTCTCGTAAGAGCCTATCAGGGCGCTGTAAGAGAAGGACTTGCGCATTGCAAGATCGAGGAAAAACGCCTTGGAATCGAGGTGTTTTTGACAGCAGACTATAACAGCTCCGGAAAAGTAGAATATATACTAAGGCAGAAAGAATTAAAAATCATAGAGACCCAGTACACAGACAAAGTCCGTTATCGGATTGCTGTTCCCATGGAGGAAAAGGATCAGCTGCTGAAGGAACTGACAGAAGAGACCAACGGAAAAATGGAAATCGAAGAAAAGACGCAGCAGCCGGAATTACTGTAATGGGAACAATATAATGGAGGAGAGAGAAAAATGCTGTCAGAAGAAGATATCAAAAGTGAAAGCAATAGCGGGGCGTTTTGGAAAGGAACCATGCTTTATAAAGTGAATGGGGTAAAAGATATGACGATTGAAATAGAAGAATCGAATGGGAATTTTTTCTATCATATCTACGCAGAGGTAAAAGAGTCCGGGATTTCCTATCCTGTTCATATTAGCATCAGCGAGGTGGAAATCATAGATTACGTTTGCGAGTGTGAGGCTTTTTATTCCTATGACGGCCTTTGCAGTCATTGTGTTGCCGCATTGATATATTATATAGAAAACTTCAAATCTCTGGAACAGACAAGGATGCTGGAGAGTATGCGGGGAAGCAAGGTGTTTTCGGTGAATGCAGTGAAAAAAAATAAGGAGACCAAAAGAAGGACGGACGCCAGGCTGCGAACCCTGATGTCAAATTTGGGAAATCATGATATTTCCCATCAAGTCGAGTCGATTCGCAATGTCAGACTGGAGCCATACGTTACATATGCAAAAGAGCATTTGTACGTTGAATTCAAAATCGGAGTCACCCAGATGTATGTTCTAAAAAATATTACCGATTTTGTGAATCGGGTAAAAAAAGAAGAAAACTATAAATACGGGAAAAAATTAGAATTTGTTCATCGTAAAGAGCATTTTGATAAAGAAAGTCAGGCACTGGTCGATTTTTTAATACAGGCAGTTCATGAAATGGAGCAGATGCAGGAGAGATATTTTGGAAATTATTATTACTACTATACAGGTCTGCAGCTGGAGCGGGAAATCAATTTGGGCAGTTATCTGCTGGATCGTTTTTTCCGGGCGATGGGAGAACGGAAATTTAGTCTGGATGGAGTATATTCCAAAGATATTACATTGTGGCAGGTAAAGGATGAGGAAATCCGGCCAAGACTTCAGATCACAGGGACAACAGGTGGGATTACGTTTCGATTGGAAGATATTCCCCGGATAGAAGGGGGAGAGTATGAATATTTTCTGGTCAGTCCCTATGTGTTCCGCGCTCCAAAGCGTGAGCAGGCAGAAATAGAACAGATCAAAGAGCTTGCTGAAGCCGGAGCGCACCATGAGGCATTTGTCAGTGACGAGGATCTGCCGGCCTTTAGCCGTGAAGTCCTTCCACTGTTCCAAAAGCACTATAATACTAAAATTGAAAAATTTGAAGTGGAAAAATATCTTCCGCCCAAACCAAAATATGAGATTTATCTGGATATGCCGCAGGAGGATTTCATTACCTGTCAGATGTTTTCGGTTTATGAAGAGGAAAAGAAAACAAAAAAATACAACTGTTTAAAGGGAATGCAATGGAAAGAAAAGCGGGATATACAGGATGAATATCGGGCGACGGAAACGGTACGTTCTTATTTCAACGCTTATGATGATAAAAATTTCCAAATGGTCTTGTCCGGGGATGAAGAAATGACCTTTCTGCTCCTGACGGAAGGGGTAGAGCAGCTGGGAAAAATAGGAGACGTCTATATTTCTGAACAGTTGAAAAAGCTTCAGGTCAGGCCGGCACCAAAAGTTTCCATCGGTGTTTCCCTCGAGGGGGGACTGCTGGATCTAAAGCTGACATCAGAGGAAATGCCGCTGTATCAGCTGGCAGAGATCTTGTCAAAATATAATCCGAAAAAACGGTATTATCGTCTGAAAAATGGTACCTTTGTAGACTTGGGAGAGCAGGAGGGATTGTTAAAGCTTGGAAAGCTGGTGGAAAATCTTTCATTAAAAGAAAGAGACCTGAAAAAGGGAGAGATCATTCTCCCGAAATACCGGGCACTTTATGTGGATGGGGAGCTGCGCCAGAACGAGGAGCTTTCTTTTACGAGGGATAAAAATTTTAAGGCACTGATTCGGAATATGAAGACGGTGGAGGATAATGATTATGAGGTGCCGGAGAACTTAGAACGCATCCTGCGGCAGTACCAAAAGCATGGATATATCTGGTTGAGGACGTTGGCGGACAACGGATTCGCTGGAATTTTAGCGGATGATATGGGACTTGGAAAATCCTTGCAGGTCATCACATTTTTGCAGGAGCAGATCGAACAGGCGGAGAAAACATATCGGGCCCTGATCGTATGTCCTGCGTCTTTAGTCTATAACTGGAAAAATGAAATTGAAAAATTTGCTCCGCAGCTGCCGGCAAGAATGATTGCAGGAACAGCAGCAGAGCGAAAACAGATGTTAAAAGAGCTGGGAAGCAGGGAAATTTTAATTACATCCTACGATCTTTTAAAAAGGGATATCCTGGAATATCAGGATATTCAGTTTGACTGCGAGATTATTGACGAGGCACAGTTCATAAAAAATTATAATACTCAGGCAGCGCGTGCGGTAAAAGAGATATCCGCAGGGTTCAGGATAGCGCTTACGGGAACCCCGGTGGAGAACAGATTAAGCGAGCTGTGGAGCATTTTTGACTATTTGATGTCAGGATTTTTGTTTCCTTATGAAAGGTTCAAAAAAGAATTTGAAATTCCGATTGTGTCCAATCAGAATGAAGAAGCCATGGAACGTCTGCGGAAAATGATTGCCCCTTTTATTTTGCGGCGGCTAAAAAAAGATGTCCTAAAGGACCTGCCGGACAAGATCGAAGAGGTCGTTTATGCCAAAATGGAAGGGGAACAGCAAAAGCTATATGATGCGCATGTTCAGAGGATGAAGCTTATGCTGGAAAAACAATCGGAAGAAGAGTTCAGAACACAAAAAATCGTCATTCTCTCTGAACTGACAAGGCTTCGGCAGCTCTGCTGCAGTCCGGCATTGGTATACGATGAATATCAGGATGGCTCTGCAAAGCTGGATCTTTGTATCCAGACCGTAAGTAACGCTGTTGAGGGAGGACATAAAATCCTATTGTTTTCCCAGTTCACTTCCATGCTGGAGCTGATTCGCAGCCGACTGAAAAAAGAGGGAATAGGTTTTTATGAGCTGACGGGAGCCACCTCTAAAAAAGATCGGGCGAGAATGGTGGAGCAATTCAATGAAGATGCTGTGCCGGTGTTTTTGATTTCGTTAAAGGCAGGAGGAACCGGACTGAATCTGACGGCGGCGGATATTGTGATCCACTATGATCCATGGTGGAATATCGCGGCGCAGAATCAGGCGACGGACCGGGCGCACCGGATCGGGCAGAAAAATAAAGTAACGGTGTTAAAGATGATCATGAAGGATACAGTCGAGGAAAAGATTTTAGAATTGCAGACAAGGAAGCAGGAGCTGGCGGATCAGCTTCTTTCCGGAAATGATATGGCGAATCCGACATTTTCCAAAGAGGAATTACTGGAGATTTTAGGATAGATCGTTACAGAGCTGTGAATAGTAACAATAAATGGAATATCGTATGAAAAATCACTGCACAAATGGGAAGCGATGGTGCGGTGATTTTTTATTTTACAACCCTGAAAGGTTTGAAAAAAACAACCTATAGGGTGGTATAATCGCGCATAATATGGTATGCTTTTATTCAGACTATAGATTATTCCAGATCATAAAGTTTCCGGACAGCCTGTTTGAATTCTGGTTTATTTCGATAGGCTTCGATCAATGCGGCTTCTTCTTTTGTGAGATTTCTACCCAATTTATACTCTATGCTGTTATTGGCAAAGCCAAAGGCTCCTAAGACATCATTGATTTCATACAGCTCACAAAGGTACATGAGTGCATCGGCAGAGGGTTTTGTGGTTCCGTTTTCCCAGCTGTATACTGATTTTGAAGAAACAGTCTTGATATTTTTAGATAGAAGAGCTGCGACTTCGGCAACGGTAAGCTGCTTTTTTTTCCGGTAATCACGCAATACTTTAGAAAAATTAATTTCTCTCATAAGTTCCACCTCATAAATATTTTAGTCTATATTAAATTATACTGTCAACAAAAATATTCTTATATTAAAATAAAATTAACATTCTTGTAAAACTAGAATATAATGAAAAAATTCTAGTAAAAATAGAAAAGAGGGGGGTGTTCCGATGAAAATGACAAGAGCGATAGCAGGTTATATCCGGAAAAAAAATAAAAATGCAGAAGAAATTTCAAAAGCAACAGGAGTAAAAAAAGAAAAGCTTTTGGAACCTGTAGAACAGGCTCTGGATGGGGAAGAACTATTGAGAGTCTGTGCGTATTTGGAGATTTCTCCGGAAGTTTTTTGGCAAAAGGTCGGAAAGTGAAAAAAATTTTGCTTAAAATATAAAAAAATTGGGGGGGTATCCGATATATTTTAAAGAGGTTTGGTTCGACAGCCGGTGTTTTTGATGTGGAGAATGATAGATTTCCAGATCAGAAAATGATGGGGGTGGAGAAAATGGACAGTATTTTGGACAGGATGAATTTCGCTGTCGGTGTCTCAGGCCTGACAATTTGTATCCTTGGTCTGCTTCAGATCATAAACAGTTCTCATTTAGAACGTCG
>CADBUD010000301.1 GCA_902797785.1 uncultured Lachnospiraceae bacterium | reverse complement strand
TGTCCTCTTCTATGGTTCCTATATACCAGCCAGCAAAGGTGTAGCCTTTTACCGGCTTTGCTGATATTGTGATTGATGAGCCGGAGGCATACTCTCCACCACCGGTAAGTGTTCCTGCATTTGAAGGAAAAGATACTGTTTGTACGATTGAAGATTTTGACGTTTCAACTTGAGGCAATTGTATGTAAGTTGCTGTCAAAGTTCTGTCTTTACGCATTTCAAACTGATAATCCTCGGATAACGTCTTAAATGTGTCTCCTTCATACCAACCATTGAACTTATACTGCTCAGATGGCCGTGCACTTACTGTGACCATATCCCCGACAGCATACATTCCTGCACCTGTTACCGTACCTTTGTCTGAATCATTTTCAATCAAAACACTCACCTTGGAAGATGTGTCTACTATTTCTGCCTGATATACTTCCCCATCACAAGATACTACAATATCACTTTCGATTTCTATAGAATCTTTTGGTAATTCTACAGAAATCAAAGTATCTTTTTCAACAGGAATATCATAATAATTGACACGTTGCTGAGAGACCTCTCCATCATTTAGTTCATCTATCGAATAAGATACTACTCCATTGTCTGTGCCTTTTACATCAAATCTATATTCCTCTGTTTTTGGTGTATATATTATCTTTTCATCACCATTCTCTTCAATAAAAATATCGTCATTGAACCAGATATCATCCTCTCCGACATATCCAACTGTTTCACCGGAAGAATCAAGAACGGAAATGGAAACCGGACATTTAAAATGGTTAGCAAATCCATTGGCTAAAGTATCTAATAAATTCTCACTTTCCAAGTCTTTAATCGTTCCAGTTGTGAAATATTCTTTCATGTAATCACGCCATTTTTCCTCTGAACTTTTTATCAATTCGTAGATATCCTTAGAACAATCTCCTGACTCTGATGTATTGATTTCTATATTGCTGATTTCATAAATTGATGCGAATTTACTAATTGGTGCTGCTGTAGGACTTTTAAAAACATCTGTGGCATTTTTTACTTTTTCTTTAATATCCTTTGCTTTCTTATAATAATCATGGATTGTTTTTATATTATTAAGAATATTCATGATACCATGTTTTTCCAGACTTTTAGCAACATCATCCGACATCTCTTTTATAAATATCTTCCTCTCTTTAGCAATATCATCAAAAAAATCCCAATCCATCAAATTTGAAAGGTCTTTATACCACTGCTTGGAGATATTTTTTACGGAACTCATTTGCAAGTTTCTTAATGCTTCAATATAGTTTGCGACTGCAGAATTTATAGTGTCCTGATTTGTAATACTATAATGGTAGATTCTTCCATCTCGACTTTTATCTTTTACCTTGAGCCGAATGGTACCATTTCCAAACCACATATTCCATGTGGCTTCCACCGTATAATACTTTCCGCCAATCTTGGCTTTTGAATCTAATGTTATGCCCTTCCAATTCGTATCAAAATTATTATTAATATACTTAGTAATCTTCTGTACAATATTTGACTCAGCGGTATCATTGTCAATTTCATCAAATTTTATTCCACTATCGGTTCCTGCTTTTTCAATATACATCGCTAGTGCTTCAAAAGCGCAGAGCTTAAGAGAGTTACGGTCTGCTTCAGGATCTGCGATATCATTTCCATTCATAATAATTGAAGGATCCTTCATTAGCTGCTTTGCCAAAAGAATAGAATCTTCTTTTTTCTCTTCTTTATACAACTCATCAACTTCTGCCTTTACTCGTTTGCTATATTGTGTCATATATTTTTTTACTGTGCCATCAAGATCCTTTTCCAGCTTATCCAATAAATTGGAATCATACACCATCAGTTCGGTATCATCCACACTATCTTTGTAAGTAACTGTAAGTCCATAAAGTCCAGTTTCATCCGGCTTGTAGGCAAACGTGATATCATACTTACGATCCAATGACTTTTTGATTTCCTTTACTTCCACATCGGGATCTGATACTGCTGTGGATGGAGAAGCAGTCAAATTATTTGATTTTTTTAAGGAAAACAAAAAATCTGATTTCCTTGGTTCCTCGGTAACATTATCAAGGGTCATTGTAAATATTTTGCTTCTTTTATTATCTCCCACAAAAGCATAGCCCTCCCCTGCTGATGGCTGTTTTATTGCTAAATTTTCATTTCCTTTTACGTTAATCGTAATGGAAGCACTTATACCTTGTGAAGCAGTAAGGGTCACCTTATACTGTCCGCTTCCTGTGAAATTGAAAATAGAACTCAGAATATATTTATTTTCTTCTGTATTTATAATAGATATGGAACCTATCTTGGCAGTATTTCCATTAGATGCATTTACTGTCCACGACATATTGTGTGTGTCCGGGACAAAATTTCCATTCGTGATGATCTCTGCACTAACAGGAATGTCTTCTCCAGCTTTAGCACCATCGACTTCATTTAAAACTATGTTGATATCTGTGCTTTTATTCTGCTCAGCAATTAAACCATCTGAACTCACTGTACCTGCATAAGAATATACATCTGTATATTTTAAGTCAATATTCAACGCCGGTCGTAATAATTTTTCCTTTGTATTAACTTTTGTCCAATCTACAGTAGAATCGACCCAGCCATACCGTGAAACCCCTTTATTCGTATTTGCATTCTCTCCAGGAGTTCTCAAATTCCACCAAATATTTCCCCAATAACCAGAAGCATCCTGCCAATACGCTCCCATTGCCTTAGCATAAACACTGCACTTGCTCTGTCTTGCCTTATTAGAAACAAAACCTAAAAGGCTCGAATTGACCTCTGAATCCGACAGCAAGTACACCTTATCTAATGTATCATTTCCTCTTTTGCTTGCCTCCGAATACCTCTGAAGCACTATGCCATTCAAAACAGCCGATCTCTGATTTGTATTAAATGCAGTAGTATAAAAATTTTGCTCATTCAAATAATCAACTCCACATTGATTTAATGATGAACCATATCCATTCAAAAAACTTCTAACCGTACATTTTTCCCATGTTATACTTTCATTTATTTCATTATATGGGTGCGTATCCATCCCTTTGTCAGCTAAAATCATTGCCTTATTTCCATCTGTACTCAGTACTCTCCATTTAATAGGCTCATATTTAAAATAATGATATGTCGTATCATCTGACCAACTATATTCACGCTTCGATGATCCATAACGTAATGCATCATCTTTTCTCATTCTTCTATACTTAACACCATTCAGGATGATGTCTCCATTCGAATCCCACACATCAGCATTTTGAAGCTCTTCATATAAGTTATCATCAAATATTATATCACCCTTATCCAAATAAATACTGTCAATTGCTTTATATTCCCCTATCGGAACTACTTCTGCTTGAGGATAACTTCCAAACCATATGCAATCCCAAGTCGTCTCTTTTTCAGATGTTGCATCATTCGTATCAATCCTTGGATTTTTTATATCAATATTTTGCTCTGTCATCTCAGCTGATGACCCATCAGAGCATATTTCTCCTGCATATGTATACGTATCTACACATTCCAAATTCAAAACAGCCGCCGGACGAATCCCACCATCAAAACGATAATCATAATAATCTCTATAGTGACAAAATCCATCACTTGCTATTCTCATTGCTGTTCTCGAACCAGACCCCCCCGAACGCAACCACCAATATCCATTTCCATACGAGTTAAAATACGCCCCCATAGCTTTTGCATATGTGCCAACCTTGCATCTTCTCGTTATATCTGCAACCCCATAGTCTCCAACAAAACCATAGGATTTTGCTTTTTGAGTTCCATACATATCTGAATCCGACAAGAGAAATATTTTATCTATATCGTCATTTCCACGCAAACTAGCAGACCCATTATAAGAAGAATCCTGCTGTGTAACTTGACCTTCAATGATTGCCTTCTTTTGTTCGCTTCCAAAAGCATTATGATAAAAGTTTTGCCTTGTTGTATAATCAATTCCGTCATCATTCATGGAAGCATCATATCCATTCAAAAAACTTCGTATCGAACTTCTTTCCCATGTCACTGCCGTTGTTATTGTACTATACGGACGATCTTCTAATATTTTATCCGCCAAAACCAATGCTTTTTGCCCTTCAATATTTAGAATTCTCCATTTAATTGGTTCGTATTTGAAATAGTGATATGTTGTGTTGTCCAGCCATTTATAAAAATAATCCTCATTATGATTATGCAGTGCATCATCCCGTTTCATCCGGCGATATTTTTCACCATTTATTACAATATCTCCATTTGCATCCCAATTTTCAGCACTTTCCAAATCAGTATATAATCCATCATCTACAATAAAATCTTCATCTTGAAAATAACTATTTGCAATAGCCCCCGTCTGAACTACTTCAGCCTGTGGATAACTCCCAAACCAAATGCAATCCCATGTCACTTTCTTTCCTGTCGTTATACTACTATCATCTTCAACCCTCGGGTTCTGCAACATTTTCCCTGTTGCTTTTGCCACATCTCCCATTCCCACATCAGCAAAATTCTGCACAGGTACTACACCGAATACCATAGAAAAAATAAGTATTATCGCAACCACTACATCGCATAATCCTTTTATCTTTCCTCTATCACGCATATTTTTCTCCTTCCTTTTCTCCAACACGTTTCACTTTCCATCAAAACCTTTTCTACTTTCTTTATCTCAAATCAATATGTTTTTACGACCTGATTCAAGAACCGATTAATAACATTCATACATATTTCCTAATGATATCTCGCCCCACAATTCGGACAAAATCTACTAGAAATATTTTTCGTCCCACATTCAACACAATCCCACCGTTCTGGCCTTTCCGGTCGCTTTTTTCCACAATTCGGACAGAATCTGCTTTTTATCTTTCTCGTACCACACTCACAATCCCATGCATCTTCCTGCCCATCCTCCGGCTTTTTCGATCCACAGTTTGGACAAAACCTGCTTTTTATATTCTCTGTTCCACATTCACCGCATTTCCAACCATTAAAAACATTCTCCCGGCTCCTGTTTTCAACACCGGCATTTACTATTACAGCCGAATCCATCATAGGATTTAAAGGATTCAACGCCTCCCTTGTCATATTGACCACTCCACCCATTGCTCCTAAAGCAACGCCAAGCCCGGCAATATCTCCGATACCTCCACCTGAACTACCACTTCCACCTGTAATTCCATTTTTCATAGCTTCCATGCCGACCTGTCTGGCTGTTTCCTGCTGATAAGTAAATCCCTTCATTTTCATTTCCTGCGCTTCTGCCTGTGCCCGCATAAGATAAGCCTCGGCTTCTGCCTGTGCTTTGATTTTTAAAGCCTCTGCATCTCCTGCAGCCGCCACCGTCTTAAGCTGTACATTCGTCTGTGCTTCCACCAGCTTTCTGTCCTTTGCAGCCTCTGCTTCAGCACGTTTTATTTCTTCTTCCCGTACCTTTAATGTTTTATCCGCGAACTGCTGCTTTAAGCGCCTGAAATTTGGATCATCATCCGGCGTCATAATGCTCGTAATATAAAATTCCGGCATGATCAAACCATATTCCATCAGTG
>CADBUD010000300.1 GCA_902797785.1 uncultured Lachnospiraceae bacterium | reverse complement strand
CAGGAAAATTTGCTAAATAAAAGAGTTTCTTACGTGCAAGCACGACGAATCTCTTTCATTTAGCAAATCGACTGTGAATAGTAACTCCTCATGAACAAAATGGCTTGCCATTTGTTCATCTATACCCATATTCCTTCCTGCTCCAGATACTTCTTAAGATCTCTCCGAACCCGAAACAGCGTTGTTTTCACATTTCCCTCCAAGACCCCGCATTCTCTGGCAATCTCCTTGATTGAATCCCCATACCAGTATCTCCTCAGGAACATCAACCGTTTTTTCTTTGAAATCCCCTCTAAAAAACCGGTCAAAAGCGTTCCTAATTCCTTGGATGACTTTTCTGCCTCCGCAGCCAGATCCGGAATACATTCCTCCAATTCCTGTGTCAGGGTCACGATTTGTGCCGACCGTTTCTTCGCATGGCTCCACTCAAGCTTTCCTAACGCCAGATTCCGGCAGACCTTGGCAAGCCATGCAAAAAAATATTTTGGTATCGTCGGCGGGATATGATTCCACGCGTTCATATAGGTATCATTGACACATTCTTCGGCATCCTCCACCGATACGATCCGCTCTGCCAGCCGTTCCAGGGGAATTCCATATTTAGCTGCTGTTTCGGATATCGCATGTTCATTCCTTTTACAATATAATTCAATGATCTGTTCATCCTGCATCTTACTCTGCCCCCTGACTTTCTACTCCCTGGCGTTTGAAAATTTATGGTTCCTGATTTGGTAGGATTTCAAATATCCCGGTTCGACAATATAGAAATAGCTTCCCAACTGAAATCCCCGACAGTCCGCTTCTTCTTTAAAAACTTCCTCCGGATTCTTTAGTTTTTTCAGCCTCGTCTCCAGTTCTAAGGAAAATCCTGTCGCCGCCTCATAGGAGAAGACATAATAACTGGAAATGTCGTTCCAATCCGAAGCCTCTAAGCCGATCCAATGGTTCTCATGATCCAGCAAAAACGCCCGTTCCCTGCCGCTATTTAATGACCTGCAGGTAAGATTCTCTCCTTTTATGACATAGCTGTTCTCCACATAAATCCGATTTGAATCGCTGATATTAAACATGGTAAGTCGGATTCCATGCCAATCCCCATAATAAGAATCCTTTTCATATCCAATCCCCAGAACCCGATTCGTTCCCCACGAATAGAAACCGGAAGGGTATCCGCACGCTATCACATTTCCATCCAGCTTCGGCTGCTTTGGATTGGATAAGTCTATGGTATATAAGTCTTTTTCATCCTCTTCAAAAGTCAGATACACTTTGTCTTGGAGAAATTTTACCGTATCCACATGTTTTCCCACCAGAAAATCCTCCAGTCGTCCGACAAGCTTTAGAGACGATCCCAAAATATAAAGTCTCATCCTGCTATAATAATCATCTGCATCCGATTCCATCGTAAGAATCCTCAAATAACCGTTATATTCATCGATTGCTCCATGTTCGACCTGGATTTCTCCACGAATTACAGCAGAATGCTGCGCTGTGATTCTTCCATTTTTATACCTCAGATTCAGAATATGGGTATCCCAATGTTTTCCGCTCCAGCTGCCCTCATAGCAGTAGATGTATCGTGAACTCAGATAGAGTTCTATCGAATTTCCCGCCACAAACTTGGCGTCAATCGTCTTCTCTGGTTCGGTAAGACTGCGCGAGGTCATGAAGATTCCTCCATTGGATTGCTTTGAATAATACATACAGTGCGAATCGATTGGAGCACCATTCACGCCTGGAATCTGCTCCGGGACACCATTCACTGTCGTACTCTGTCTTAACGTTCCATCCTCCGTCTCACCCCCATCCGTATCTGACACCTCTCCCTGTGTATACTCTGTAAACAAATACAGATAATTTCCCCTCTTCTGTACCCTCTGGTATCCACCGTCCTGTCTGACCTTTCCTTTCATGACCGGATGAACAGCACTCTTCATCTCATAAACGTACAGTACCGTCTCCCGAAGCTCCTTTCCCATCATCCATGTGACATAACTAGGAATTTCGCTCCTAAATATGCTCCTCCTATCCTCTTGATAAAGCTTTCTCGCCTCATTTTCTCCTATCACCTCTTCCCATTCCAATAAATGTTCTTCACTCACCTCTTCCGTGATGATGACAAGATACTCTGATGTTACAAATATCTCACGAATATCCGCGACTGGATTGTCAAATTCCGGTGAAATCAAAGCCTTTTTTTCTGCCATCCCCTTGGAAAGACTTGAAATCGTCACCCCGGATTGGTCTGCAACATAGAGGTAATTTCCTACCGTCTTGATCATATCAGATTCCTCCCTTGACTGCCCCCCGGAAGAGACATGGGATGCCGAAGAATCTGCCTCAGCAGCGCTATCTTCCACTTCTTCTGATTCTGCTTCTGCTTTATTCTGCTCCAAGATCCGGTATACCTCGTCATAACTATCCTTTGCGGAATAATAACCATCGACCACCTTCTTCCCCGCGATTCCCACCGTAGTACTTCCTATCGTCATGGAAGAATCCTTTTCTGCTGCGTCATCCGCTGCTGCCCCGTCTGTCGCCGCAAAATCCTCTACCTCGTCATCCGTTGCCGCATCGTCTGCTGCTGCGTCATCTCCCGCCGCGTCATCTCCCGCCGCAAAATCCGCCGCCTCGTCTGCCGCCTCGTCATCCGCTGCTGCCCCGTCTTCTGTCACATCATCTGCTGTCTCCTCGGCGATATCATCTGCGCTATCCTCTAATGCCAGCTCCATGTCTGTCTCCGTTGCAGCAGTGTCCTCTGATATGCTTCCCTGCCTTCCAAAGTATGGGATGACCACGCTCCCTAATACGATCAAGCAGAAGATTGCCGCTACTGCTGCAAACACTGAAAAATCAATCTTCTTTTTTTTCGGTTCTTCATATTTCCTCTGTTTTTTTTTCGCTTCTTCACTCTTTAACAAGGAAGCTTCCTCCACCAGGCAATCCTCGATTTCTCCCAGTCCCTTCCATAAATCCTTTCCTGTCATATTCTCCCTTCCTTTCCGATTCTTCAAAAATTCCGCTCATGAACAAAATGACCTTCTAATTATACAGAAAGAAAATATCCCAACGAGGTTACCTATCGCAAAAAAATTCTTTAAGGATTCCTTCTGGCGCTTTTGTGCTCCT
>CADBUD010000299.1 GCA_902797785.1 uncultured Lachnospiraceae bacterium | reverse complement strand
CATCCACAATTTCTGGTGTTGCATATGCGTCTATGTTTCCATCGACAATTTGCTCCACAATCCTTCGGGGATTGCCTCCGAAAAAAATTCCAGAGATAACAACATTTGTATCTACAACAATTTTCATGATCCATTACTCTTTCTGTATGATTTAACAATGGCCTCTACATCATCTTCCTTATAGCCGACCTCTTTTGCCCACATTGCTACTTTATCAAGACTTTTTTTAAATTCGCTCTCTGTAGGTATATTTATCATCTTCAACATAATCATATCGCCCGTAGCATACGCTGCAAGTTTTGTTCCAGTGTTTATATCCATTTTTTTACGCATTTCCATTGGTAAAACAATCTGTCCATTTGAAGAAACGGAAAGTACATCGACAGCCATATTCATCACCTCCTAGGAATGTAGGTATTTCTTATCGTAAACACATTATACTCTTTAACGAAAACCATTGCCGTTTTTCGCTAACGGTATAAATTGATGCGCACGGATTTTGTAAGGAAAATGTTGCTTTTAGCGACTAAAATCCGGTGCGAATCATGAACAAAACGGCAAGCCATTTCGTTCATGAGTATAAATAAATGCATTTACGGATAAATTCGTTTTCTATACTTATAATTTATCATATGGAGCGATTCAGCGCAATAGAAAATTTTCACAAGAAGCATCCCTGGAATTTTCATGGAAAGAATAGAAATTTGAATCCACTGGATCCACTGAAATCCACTGAAAAAAGCATTTGACAGAAAAACCTGGATATGATACAATCTTATGGGATGATATTAAAATAATATCGTCTCAATAGATAATGCCATCCTGTCAAATGACACCGGCATTATCAGAAAGCGGGTGAAAAAATGGTCATAAAGCAAACCGATATCTTAAAGGTTAGACATTCGATCAGTAGGCAGCTAGGAAATAAGGTCATGCTAAAAATGAATCTAGGGCGTCACAAGGTGGATTTTCAGGAAGGTATCATTAAGGAAACACATCCAGACGTCTTCTTAATCGAGGTTGACGGAAACGAAATAGCGGAGGGAGCAAAGACACTTTCCTTCAGCTATAAAGATGTTCTAACAAGAGACGTACAGATGTGTCTGTGCAAAAACAGCTGAACAGAAACTTGAAAAACAAGAAACTTATGACATAAATCCTCTTTCGATAGAATATATTTTATCAGAACTTTGAAAAACGAGTTCTGATAAGATATATTCTAAGAAGGAGGGTTTTTTTTGCAGATCAAAAAAGAATACATACACCAAAATTGTCTGAAAAAACAGACAGGCACACAACTAAAAATAGAGGAAGATTACAACCTTTCCGAAAACCAGAACGACGTTGAAAAAATCATACTTGAAAAAGGAAAACTGCGCTTGCACGAGATCCGTGCCGAGGAAAACAGAGTCCAGATCCACGGATTTCTGGAATTTTCCATCCTCTACCAGGGAGAAGACGGAGAACTGTATCCGCTATCCGGCAGCATCGGCTTCTCCGAGCAGATCCGCGTCGAAGGAATCCGCGAAGGAGATAATATCCGCGTGAAATGGGACATCGAAGATTTAGATATCGGAATCCTGAATTCCCGGAAATTAAGCATTCATTCTTTAGTCAGCTTCCTGATCCAGGTAGAAGAACTGTGCGACGCAGCACTTCCTATCAGCGTAGATGACGAGGAAACCGTAGAAATCCTAAAAAAGAATCGTACCTTTTTGGAACTCTGCGTTTCCAAAAAAGAATCCTGCCGCATCCGCGAAGAGCAGCTACTGCCATCCAACAAACCAAACGTAGCATCTATCCTCTGGAGAAATGTTCAGATTCGCGGCCTGACCGAACGAGTCCTGGAAAAACGCATCATACTAAAAGGAGAGCTGCAGACCTTCCTACTCTATCAGGGAGAAGACGACGCAAAATTTTGCTGGCTGGAGCTTTCGGTTCCCTTCTCCCGGGAGCTGGAATGCGAGGATTCCCAAGAAGACATGGTCCCAAGAATCGAAATCACGCCTCTTCTTTTGCAGGCCGACGTTTCGCCTGACGCAGATGGAGAAATGCGGAATGTCGAAATAGACGTACAATTAGAGCTTTCCATACAGCTCTTTAAAGAACGGGAAGAAGAATACATTGAAGACATGTACGCAACCGACCGGATGCTCCGCCTCGAAAAACAGAACATGACCATGGAACGTCTGCTGCTCAAGAACGATTCCCGGTGCCGCGCCTCAGAAAAACTTTCCATGCCAAAAACAGAAAGCCGCGTCCTTCAGATCTGCCACAGTGACGGAACCGTCAAAATTGATGAGAGTCGGACGGTAGAGGAAGGAATCGAGGTAGAGGGCGTCATCGAAGTCAATATTCTCTATATTACGACCGAGGATCATATGCCATTCCATTCCATGAAAGGAATCCTCCCATTCCACCACCTGGTCGAGGTGCGCAACATCGACGAAAGCTGCGAATACTACCTACAGACCGAAATCGAACAACTGACCGCCATGCTGATCGACAGTGACGAAATGGAGATGAAAGGAATCTTAAGCATCAAAGCATTGATTATCCAGAAAGAAGAAGTATCCCTGATCAGTGATGTGACAGAGGAGGAACTGGATTTAGATCAAATGCAGGAAATGCCGGGAGCAATCGGCTACATTATCCGGGAGGGAGATAGCCTTTGGAACATCGCAAAGGAGAATTTCTGCTTGAAAAAGGATATTATGGAAATGAATGAGCTGACAGATGAACCGCCGGTGGGGACGAAGATCTTGGTGATGAAATAGAAATAGGGTTGCAGCTCTTTCGGCGCATTTGCGCCTGAAATCCGAATGCCGGAAGGAGTTCTATGCTTCATATCAGAAAAATTTAATCTTAAAAAATTTTATCCTAAAAAAGAAAAACAGAGCGAAACAAATCGTTCTGTTTTTTTATATCCGAAAGAAAGTTTATTTATGCAAAGACTGAATAAAGCCATAAAGAGCCAGCCGCTGCTTCGGATTTAATTTGTAAATTTCCAGAACCAACGGATCATTCATAAGATTCGGCACATTGTCTTCATCAAAAAAGTCATGCATGGAAATATCCAGTGCTTCACAGAGATAGGATAAGATTTCGACGGAAGGTTTTTTGTTTTGAAGCTCTATATCACGTAAAAAGCTTTGGGATATCCCGGCACGGTTGGCCAGTTTATTGACCGTCATTCCTTTTTGGGTTCTGAGATATTTGATTCGTTCACCGACATTGATCATGGTTATGTTCTCCTAATATTGATTTATTGTGGATAAACAAGGGAGGGGGTGGGGTAAATGTGGAATAATCCTCGTATATCCATAAAAATAGGATAGCAGGAAAGGACAGATAAAATAATATCTATAGATATCAATAGTAATTTCTAAAGAATGTAATAAAAAGAAATTATATCTACAGATATTGACAATTAACGCCATAGATGTTAATATATGACTTAGATATTTGATACTTTTGCACAGAGATTATAACCATAAAGTAAAAGCACTGGATGTGAGGAAATCTGTGCTTTTCAGGTGATGTTAAATATCGGGGGATGATAGGAATGGGTATGATCTATTCAGTTGAAATGGCATGTACAAGTCATAAAGGAAAAATACGATCTGAAAATCAGGATAATTATGTCTTTCAAGGAGAATTCCTCCCGGAACACCATCTATCAATGAATGAAATTATATATAGTGAAAAGTTGACTGACGATATCTTTGCTGTGGCGTTGTTTGACGGAATGGGCGGAGAGTGCAGGGGTGAGCTTGCCTCTTATGAAGCAGCAAAAGCATTTTCAAAAGAAACTTTTGAAAATACATGGGATGTGCAAAAAATGCGCAATATCATGCTTCGATTAAATGATGAAGTATGTCGTGCCCAAAACGAGAAAAGAATTTGTCGGATGGGAACAACAGCAGTGATACTCTTGTTCGATAATCAGAGAGCATGGATTTCTAATGTAGGTGATAGTCCTGCCTATATGGAAAGAGATGGAGATTTGAATCTTTTGACGGTTGCCCATACAGATGCAGAAATGTTAAAAAAACAGGAAATTGAAAATCGGAAACCGACATTGACCCAGTATCTTGGCATTCCCCAAGAAGAATTTCTATTAGAGCCATATATAGACATGATAGAGATAAAGCAAGGGGATCAGTTCCTTCTCTGCAGTGATGGATTAACAGATATGATTTCAGAAGAGGAAATAAGAGGTGTTTTTCTAGAACAGATAGAAATTGTAAAGAAAGTGGAAAAACTTGTAAAAAAGGCTCTGATGCGAGGTGGAAGGGACAACATCACGGTTATATTATGTCAGATCAAGCATCATTCTGAGGGGGAGGAAAAGAATGAATATTGAAAATGTATGGCCCGGGTGGAAAGTGAAAGAAGGAAAGCCGCTTGGTGAGGGAGCTTCAGGGACTGTATATGAGATTTATAGAGATGAGTTTGGACATAGATATCAGGCAGCTTGCAAAGTTATTGAGGTTCCGGGAAAACAGTCGGAGGTTCGGTCTGTACAGAGCGATGGACTGACAAATGAAGAAGTTACCGTATATTTTCGTAATATGGTAAAAGATATCGTAAAAGAAATTCAATGGATGTCGGAGATGAAAGGAAACACAAATATAGTCAGTTATGAGGATCATCGAGTCATAGAAAAAGAAGATGAATTTGGCTGGAAAATTTATATCCGGATGGAGCTCTTAAATCCGTTGTTTGATTATGTGAAAGAACATCCTTTAACAGTGAGAGATGTAGTAAAGCTTGGAATGGACATATGTAATGCGTTAAGGACTTGTCAAAAAAGAAATATTATTCATAGGGATATAAAACCAGAGAACATATTTATTACCCGGGATGGAGACTTCAAACTTGGAGATTTTGGGATTGCCAGACAGTTGGAAAAAACATCCTACAATCTTTCGAAAAAAGGAACGATGTCTTATATGGCACCTGAGGTATATAAATGCCTTCCGTATAATTCAACCGTAGATATTTACTCCCTGGGAATTGTGATGTACCGTTATCTGAATAATAATAGGACACCTTTTCTTCCGCAGCCACCCCAGTCGATTTATGCGGAGGATAAAGAACGGGCCAATACCTTGCGGTTTAGTGGACAGGCGTTGCCTTTACCATGCAATGCAGAGGGAAGATTAGCTGAAATTGTCATGAAAGCATGTGCCTATGAACCGAAAGAGCGATATGACAGTGCACAGGATATGTATTCAGCATTACAAGAAATTCAATATACAAAGCAGGAGCGGCATCTGATTTATCCAGAGGGAGATATGCTTCAAAATGAAAGATATGTGACAGAAAAAACAGGAGATGGAAGAACACCATATCGAAATGAAAATGCTCCAATAGAGGAAGACTATAGGGGACAAGAAAAAACTTATGGCGGTGCGTCTGCAAAATCTGAGGATAGGGCTGTGAAAAGATATCAGATGAACTGGATGACGGATGAACCGGGACATGATTCAAAAGCTGTTGATTGGGGAAACGATAAAAACCCGAAGATTTTGGAAAATGAAGAGACAGTTGGAATGTTTCGTGGAGCTGTATCAGCAGATATGGAGAAAAAAGATGAAATAAAAGCTACAAAGGAAAGGGAAGAAAAAAAGAAAGTTAATGGATGGAGTCAAAATATAAAAAAACAGAGACAGGGAGTTCTTCATTGGAACTATAAAGAACAAGAGGATGGAACTATTGAAATTATTGGTCTCGATGGAGAAACAGAGGAATTATCTATTCCTTTTGCAATAGACCAAAAGAGTGTCACAAAAATAAAAAAACAAGCGTTATCAAAGAAAGAGATAACAGATGTCAAAATTCTTTGTAATATTTCGGAATTGGAAGATGGTGTTTTTCAGGGCTGCGAAAAGCTGGTAGAAATTATAATTCCAGGAAGTATAGAAGAAATTGGAAATCAAACATTTGGCGATTGTAAGAGTTTGGAGAAAATAAACCTTCCGGAAAATCTGACAAAAATAGGAAATGGAGCATTTCGCTGGTGCGAAAGCATAAAGAAACTGGTTTTACCGGAAAGTGTGGAAGAAATCGGAGAATACGCATTTGGAAGCTGCAAAGGACTGGAAAATCTTCAAATTCCTAAAAGAGTGAGAACAATCGGAGCAGGTACGTTTCAGTTCTGTGAAGGTCTGGAGAGAATCTTGTTTTCAGGAGTGATTAAGAGTCTGGAAAACAACGTCTTTGAAGGCTGCTGTAATTTGAAATTTATTAATCTTCCGGACGGAATGATATACATTGGAGAAAATACATTTGCATATTGTACTAGTCTGGCGAGAATAAAATTGCCGGAAAGCCTGGAAAAAATTGAGGATAATGCTTTTGGGGAGTATTCCGGAATCAGAAGATTAGAAACCGTACTTCTGGTAAAAAAGAAAAGTTATGCACATCAGTTTGCTAAAAAGAATAAATTTAAAATGGAATTTTATGAGTAATAAAATAGAGAGAAAAAATGAAACAAAGAATTTGTACGAAATGTGGACATATTGTGAGTGAATATAGTTATTTTTG
>CADBUD010000298.1 GCA_902797785.1 uncultured Lachnospiraceae bacterium | reverse complement strand
CATTGCCGAACGGGAAGAATCAGCCGATGTCATAAAGGAATGGTACGATGGATATATCTTTGGGAACAGCTATCTCTATTGTCCATGGGATGTGATTAATTATGTATCGGCACTGAGAAAACGGGAGAATGCCCGGCCAAAGAATTACTGGAAGAACACAAGCCACAACGGAATCCTCTTAAGCTTCGTAAAGCGGACGGATTTCAACGTTGCAAGAAAATTTGAGATCCTGATGAATGGGGGCAGTGTTACCCAGACCATCTCAGATGCCCTGACCTATGACACGCTACATGCCTCGGAGAACAATCTCTGGAGTGTCCTTCTGATGACGGGCTATCTTACGAAGGCGGATCCGGAGGAGGAAGGGGAGACAGTCTCTTTAAGAATCCCAAACAAAGAAATTTCCTCTATTTTTTATGATACCGTAGCAATCTGGTTCGAGGAGACGACAGATCCGGAGGAAATTCGTTCTCTTATGGAGGTTTTATGGGAAGGAAAGGAAGAGGAAGCGTCGAAGCAGATTTCTGATCTTTTATGGAATACCATCAGCTATAATGATTACCATGAGGACTATTACCATGCTTTCCTTACCGGGGTTTTTGTGGGGCGCGGATATGAAGTGGAGTCGAATAAGGAACGTGGACTTGGAAGACCGGATATCCAGTTGTTGGATCATTCAAACCGCCGCGCGATTATTATCGAAGCCAAGAAATCTAAAAAAGAAAGTGATATGGAAAGGGACTGCGACGAGGCATTGGAACAGATCCGGGAAAGAAAATATGCAGAAGGGTTGTATGGATATACGAAGATTTTATGTTATGGGGTGGCATTTTTCCAGAAGCAGGCAAAAGTAAAACTCGAAAGGTAAAGTATACCGTCATTGACCTTCACATTATCTTGCGGGATATCAGCTATAAATAGTAACAAAAAACCCAAAATTCAAGGGAAAATATTATTGAAAATGTCAAAAAGTATGGTATGATGAAAGGAGAAGGGAGATTTTTATGAAAAAAATTAAAAAACAATGGGTCGCAATAATTCTTATGAGCATCTGTATTTCATTTTTACTGCCGGCAGGGGGGAGAAATGTCTATGCGGCTTCCGTCAAGTTAAATAAAACGACGGTCAATCTTTCCAAGGGACAGACCTTTAAGCTCAAGGTAAAAGGAACCACGGCAAAGGTAAAATGGAAAAGCAGTGTCCCTTCGGTTGTCACAGTTTCAAACAAAGGAAAGCTCATGGCCATCCATTATGGAGCGGCGGAGATTACAGCAAAAGTAAAAAACAAAAAACTGAAATGTGAAGTCAAAGTGGAAAGAAAAGGGGAAAAGAATGCCAGAACATTGAGAGACTATATACTTAAGAATGGGAAAAAATCTGGTGGAAAACGCTATATATACAAAAAAGAATATGATAGTGAAGAAGCAGAAGGGACGACCAGGGAATATAAGATTACGGCTTCCGCCAAGGATAACTTTCTGATGTTTGAGTATGGAATCATTACAGCCGAGCCGCCTGCACATAAAAAAGTGATGATGAAAATAGATTTGGTCAGCGGTTCGGAAGCAATCAGGACAGGAACTGCCGAATACTACTACGAAGATGGGTATGGAATTGAGACATGGGAAAGATATTATGCCGATGTGACAACAGAGTTTTCTTACATTCATTGCAGTGACTCGGAGGAAGACACCGTTTTGGGACTTATGGTCAATAAGTATATGGAAAATGAGTCGGAAGATAGGAATGAAATCACGGATTCTACGACGCTTTCTCAGGGAAAATATCTGACGTCTCCCAGTGCGAATCTCATGGGAGCATTTACCTATTGGGATAAGCTGATTGCCGGAAAAAAAGCATTGAAGACGGCGAAGATAACGATGAAGACTTTGGGGTTTCGTAAAGCATCCTATTGATTGGTATAGGAACAAAAATGCAGCTGAATGGTAATAGTTCACCCTTATTCTCCCGCAAGGTATTTTTTGTGAGTGAAGCACAGCGAAAGTCACAGAAAATCCGTGGCAATGGGCGCGAGGTGATGCAGAATGCATCATCTCTGTGCATTTTGTAACAGAGAAGCCGT
>CADBUD010000297.1 GCA_902797785.1 uncultured Lachnospiraceae bacterium | reverse complement strand
GGCTTTTGCGTTGCGCAAGCAAGCATTTTTCTTCATTATATCATGACCTGGCGATAGATGCAAACATAATTTCGGAAAATATGTTCGAACGGGAAGTTCAAAATAAAGAAGCAGAACAGTTCGAGCTGGAGGAAAAAGTCCAGATGATAAAAGAAAATCCACATTTTGAAATCTGTTTTAATGAGGAACAGGAAGACAGGATCAAGCCAGCTCCGCAATTTCATAAATCAGCTGTCTGGAACGTTCCCAGTCCAGGCACGGATCGGTAATCGATTTTCCATAAATATGTTCTCCGACCTTTTGTGCTCCAGCCTCAATATAGCTTTCAATCATAATGCCTTTGACCAGCTTGTGAAGCTCCGGCGAAAGCCTGCGGCTGTGAAGGACCTCCTTGGTGATCCGGATCTGCTCTAAATACTGCTTGTTAGAATTTGCGTGGTTCGCATCGACAATGCAGGCAGGATTTTGAAGCTCCCGCTCCAGATACATTTCATTTAGGCGGATCAGATCCTCATAATGATAGTTAGGGTGGCAGGCGCCATGTTTATTGACTGCTCCGCGAAGGATGACATGGGTCAGGGGATTTCCATTGGTGGTCACTTCGAAGCCACGGTAACAGAAATCGTGAGGATTCTGCGCAGCATGGACGGAATTCAGCATGACGGAATAGTCTCCACTGGTGGGATTTTTCATCCCGGCAGGCGTATCAAATCCACTGACGGTCAGGCGGTGCTGCTGATCTTCCACGGAACGGGCACCAATGGCGACATAGGAAAGAATGTCGGAGACATAGCCCCAGTTTTCCGGATAGAGCATTTCATCGGCAGCCGACAGACCAGTCTCTGCAAGGGAGCGGATGTGCATTTTTCGTATGGCGATGATTCCCTTTGCCAGATCCGGCGCTTTTTCCGGGTCTGGCTGGTGAACCATGCCTTTATAGCCTTCTCCTGTCGTGCGCGGCTTGTTGGTATAGATCCGGGGAATCAGAACAAGGCGGTCGGCAACTTCTTCCTGAACCTTGACCAGACGGTTCGTATAGTCACAGACCGCATCCTCATTATCCGCAGAGCAGGGACCGATGATGACGAGAAATTTATCGGTAATGCCGGTAAGTACATCCCGGATGAGTGCGTCTCGCTTTGCTTTTGCCTGTTTTGCTGCTTCCGGAACCGGATATTCTTCCCGAATCTGATCCGGGGTCGGCAGTTGTTTTTTAAAAATGAATGCCATAGTTATTGTCCTTTCTGTCAAGTAAAAAATTTTTGTTTGATGGTTTCGGTCGGCATCTCCTTCTTGGTCCAGCAGGCAAAGCTTTCTGCCCCCTGATAAAGAAGCATGTACATGCCGTTGAAATTCTTACAGCCGGCCTGATCTGCCAGTTCCATCAGCTTTGTCCTTCGGGGATTGTAGATCACATCGGAAACAATCAGATCCGGATGAAAAAAGGAAGCATCCGGAAACAGGCAGGAATCCACATCGGGAGCCATTCCGACAGAGGTTGAATTGATCAGCATAAAACTGTCCTGAATGCGCTGCTTTAATGTGGATTGGTCGGCGATATCATCCAATGTGACTTCGCAGGAAGTATCCCGGTTGATCCGGTCAATGAATTCCTGTGTTTTTTTATAGCTGGCATTGTTTCGCTTAAATACATGGATTTTAGAAACGCCATCTAAAGCAGCCTGAACACAGATGGCACTGCCGGCTCCTCCGGCTCCGAGAAGAGTGATTTCTTTTCCGATGATATCATATCCGGCATCGGAAACCGCACGCATATATCCGGCACCATCGGTAGAATGACCGATCAGGCGTCCGTTTTCATGGATCACTGTGTTGACGGAATGGGAAAGTCTGGCAGCGGGGGTGAGTTCATCTGCCAGCTCGCACATCAGAGTCTTGTCCGGCATGGTCAGATTGAAACCGCGGACACCGAGGGCTTTCAGACCTTCGACCGCTGTTTTGAGAGTCTCACATCCCACATCGAAACACAGATAGACATAATCCAGATTTAACAGGCGGAAAGCTTCATTGTGCATGAGGGGGGAGATACTGTGAGAGACCGGATGACCGAGCAGACCAGTGAGGGTGGTAGTACCGGTAATGGAATAAGACATGAAGAACCTCCTTATAACAAAATGCCAGTTTGATCTCATGATCGTATACTCGTCAACGAAAACCGTTGCCGTTTTTCGCTAACCGGCAGGCCATTTCGTTCATGAGGATAACGGTTCACAAGATGTTTGATGGCTGAATCATATATAACACGGAAAAGGGAGAATTGTCAAGGAGGACGGTTGCATTTTTTTTCGATAGGGGGTAGTCGGAATTTCGGGCAGCAGAAAAGAGCAGATAGGAGGGAATAGTCTACGGGCTAATTATACAGTTTATAAACCTTACAGACGAAACTGAATAGGCATCTGAAAAAAATCAGGGCTATGTCTTCCATACACGGTCACGGAGGACATAGCCCTTTCCTTATGCTGTGAATGTATCAGTCCTGAATCTCCTGCATCATAGTTGCACCGTCCTTGAAGCCGACCT
>CADBUD010000296.1 GCA_902797785.1 uncultured Lachnospiraceae bacterium | reverse complement strand
GTCATATTTCGCGCCCACTGCCCCGGATTTTCATACTCTGTACGCCTTCGGTGTGCAAAAAACGCATGAAAATACCTTGCGGGATAGAGACTGTGAATCGTAACAGTCCCCTCCCGGCATTCTAATTTCCCACTGCTTCTCAGCTCTCCCGGCGCATTTGTGCCTGAAATCCTCATTCTTGGAGGATTTCTGAGCTTCACAGCAGGAAAAATTAGAGAAAGGGATTAGACTGGCAACCCAATTTAATCCCTCGTGAATCTTGTTTTCCTATTTTCTTTTATCGATATAAAGCTTTCGCTTCCGAAAGAAAAGAATGGAATCACAATCTCTATATACAATTTTTCTGTGGGAGATAAAGGATTAATCCTCTATTTTGATAATTTCTCTCTTATTATAAGATCCACAGTTCTTGCACACTCTGTGTGGAACCATTAATTCTCCACATTTTGAGCACTTTACTAACGTAGGAGCGCTCATCTTCCAATTTGCTCTTCTTTTATCTCTTCTGCTTTTTGAAGATTTATTCTTTGGACAGATCGACATTCATTACACCTCCTTAATCATCTCTAAATATGACTCATACCTAAATGATTATAAACATCCGTTTTTTATTTGTCAACACTTTTCTTTCGAAAAATCATTTTAATAAGGCAAGGGTCTCTTTTGCAATGGCCAGTTCCTCATTTGTCGGAACCATCCATACCTGCACCTTGGAATCCGGAGTAGAAAGTTTTACATCAACGGCACGATGGCTGTTGTTCACTTCATCATCCAGTTGGATTCCCATGTAGTCTAAGTAGCTGCAGATTCCTTTCCGGATGCCGGCGTCATTTTCACCAAGACCTGCGGTAAAGCAGATCAGATCAACACCATGAAGAGCTGCGATATATCCGCCGATTACCTTAGCAGCACGATAACAGAAGACCTCTCTTGCTCTTGTTGCATGCTCATCTCCTTCTTCGGAGGCTTTCTCCAAATCACGGAAATCGCTGGAGATGCCAGAAATTCCAAGAACGCCGGACTCTTTGTTTAAGATGTCCATGACACGATCGATGGAAGCATTCTCTTTCTTTCCAATGAACTCTACGATGGCAGGATCGATATCACCGGAACGGGTTCCCATGACAAGCCCCTCTAATGGAGTCAGGCCCATGGAAGTATCAATGGATTTGCCATTTTCTACCGCACAGATGCTGGCGCCGTTTCCAAGATGGCAGACAATAATCTTAGAATGATTGATGTCGAGTCCGGCAAGCTCTGCTCCTTTTTTAGAAACAAAGCTATGAGAGGTTCCATGGAATCCATATCTTCTGATTTTATAATCCGTGTAGAACTTGTAAGGAAGACCATAGATATAGGCGCGTTCCGGCATGGTCTGATGAAAAGCGGTATCAAACACTCCGACCATTGGTGTGTTCGGCATCAGCTCCCGGCAGGCATTGATTCCAATGATATTTGCCGGATTATGCAATGGAGCCAGCTCATTGCAGGCTTCAATTTCTTTGATGACTTCCTCTGTCAGAACTACGGATGCATTGAATTTCTCTCCACCATGTACGATACGGTGACCTACAGCTCCGACCTCGGAGAGATCCTTTATCACACCGGTCGTCTCATTTACAAGAGAATCCAGTACCATCTGGATCGCATTTTTATGGGTCGGCATCGGAGCCTCTGTAATCTCCTTTTCCCCACCGGCCGGCTGATATACGATACGGCTTCCCTGATTTCCGATTCGCTCACAGATTCCTTTTGCGAGAACCTTTTCGGAAATGGAGTCGATCAACTGATATTTTAATGATGAACTGCCACAATTGATAACTAAGATATTCACTTTTTAATCCTCCTCTATGAATGCTGGTTTATATCTGGTATATATACTCGTCAACGAAAACCGTTGCCGGTTTTCGCTAACGGTATAAAAATGATGCACACGGATTTTGTAAGGAAAATGTCGCTTTCAGCGACCAATATCCGGTGCGACTTATGAACAAAATGGCTGGCCTTTTCGTTCATGAGCATAATATCATGCGTATAAGACTGCAATTATCCAAGCTGAGCCTGTACTGCTGTCAAAGCAATGACGCCAACGATATCCTCTGCGGAACATCCTCTGGAAAGGTCGTTGACCGGACGTTTGATTCCCTGAAGCATCGGACCGTAAGCCTCTGCCTTAGCAAGACGCTGTACCAGCTTATAAGAAATATTTCCACAGTCCAGGTTCGGAAAGATCAGGATGTTTGCCTTTCCTGCTACATCGCTTCCTTTAGCTTTAGACTTTGCGACCTCCGGTACAATTGCCGCATCAGCCTGAAGCTCTCCATCGATCATGAGGTTCGGATAACGCTCTTTTGCAATTTGGGTAGCCTCTACCATTTTGTCAACGAGCGGATGCTTTGCGCTTCCTTTTGTTGAGTGGGACAGCATTGCAATGATTGGTTTTTCCCCGACAAGATTTCGAAAACTCTTAGCGCTGGTATCTGCAATCGCTGCCAGATCGTCTGCTGTCGGATCCTGATTCAATCCGCAGTCTGCGAATAAGAAAGTTCCGTTCGCACCATATTCACAGTCAGGGATGTCCATGATGTAAAAACCGGAAACCAGCTTGACTCCCGGTGCTGTTTTTAAAATCTGAAGAGACGGGCGAAGCACATCTGCCGTTGCGTGGCAGGCACCAGCGACCATGCCGTCAGCATCCTTTTCATATACCATCATAACACCAAAGGTCAGATAGTCGTTGAGCAGAATCTCTCTTGCTTTTTCCTCCGTCATCCCCTTGTGCTGGCGGAGTGCCGTCAGATCCTCGACATACTTGTCCAGTTTATCTGTTTCCTCCGGATCGACAACGGTAACCCCCGTCAAATCGACCTCTAACCATCTTGCACCGTCAAGGATTTTTTCTTCCTTTCCTATCATAATGAGGTTTGCCGTTTCCTCTTTTAATACTTTGGCTGCTGCCATCAGAGTCCTTCTGTCATTGGTCTCCGGCAGGCAAATTGTTTTTTTGTCTTTTTTTGCCTTTTCTTTAATTCCATCAATAAAAGCCATGTTCCTTTCTCCTTCCTGAATTTTGGCATATCTGCTCAAAATGTTGTTATACTCGTCAACGAAAACGTATGTCGTTTTGTTCATGAGCATATTTAGAAACAACGTTTGTTTCCATTATACTCCAATTTTTTCTTGTATGCAAGTAATTCTCATGATATAATTTACAAAAAGGTTACGATTGGTAACAGTTTACCCTTATTCTCCCACAAGGTATTTTTTGTGAGTGAAGCGCAGCGAAAGTCACAGAAAATCCGAGGCAATGGGCGCGAGGTGATGCAGAAT
>CADBUD010000295.1 GCA_902797785.1 uncultured Lachnospiraceae bacterium | reverse complement strand
GCGCCTCCCGTGGCATTCTCCATGTCCTGGCCCGGCATACCGCCGCCCATGCCGCCGCCCATCTGCATTTCTGAGCTGCCGCCATTTGCATTCAGACCGTCATCCTCCGGATAAATCGTCAAATCTCCGCCTGCAATTTCTATAACCGTCGCTTCCAATCCTTCATAGCACTTCGGAATCAAAAGAGTGCCGGACTCTATATAAATATAGCCCTCTTCGCCTGCCACCGTAATTCCATCATCCTCTGCCTCCACGGTCAGGGAAGCCTCCATCATCCGAAAGCTGTCATTTGCATGGATTCCATCCTTTACGGCATAAATCTCAATCTTTCCTCCAGTGATCACAAGATCGTCATTTGCGTCAATCCCATGCTTATATTCTGCTGTGATCTCCAAGCTCCCGCTTCCATTAATGGTCAGGTCATCATGGGAAAAAATAGCGCCGCCGGTTCCATCCGCCAATGCTTCCTCAGAGTATTCCGCCCCACAGGAAATCTTATTTTCACTTCCTTCTGCCAAAGTCAAAAAAACTTTATCCGCCTGGTTGACACGTATGCCGGCATCGTCCGAACAAGTAATTTCTACCCCATCCAAAAGCAGAAAGACCTTAGAAGAGGAATAGGCATCTACAATGACGCTTCCATCAGAAAGAGACCCGGAAAGAAGATAATATCCGCCATTGGAAATATAGACATTCCCGTCATAAACATATGCGCCTTTTCCCGAAACACTGCTCTTTGTCCCATTCAGGGTGATTTTGGTCGCATTTTCGGTATCCCATGAGGCATTTTGATCATTTTTTGTAAAATAAGCAGAGCCTTCATAGCTTTCGGCATCTTCATCTACAATGACCTGAAGTCCCAGGCTCGCCCCATTCATAAAGATCACGGTGAGGAGCAGAGATAGCACAATGACGATCACGCAGATCCTGTCGATTCTTTTATGTGTTGACATAACTCGCTCGCCTCCTAAGATATCAATCTATTTCTTACCCCATATAATCTCCATTGTAGCTGACAAGAACCGCACTCTCGACACCTTTCATATCGGAAAGGGCATTGATAAAAGCCGTGTCATCGTTCTTTAAGCGAATTTCCAGATTCAGCTCTACTTCCCCTTTTCTCACAGATTTACTCTTTGTAACACATTTTTTCGTCTGCTCTGCCAAATAAGCCGTTGCTTTTTTTTCACTTTCTTGTCCGTCACAGCGAATCACAACAATATATGGATTGACCGAGGTTTTCTGATTGGCAAAGAGCAGAATGATCACCCCGATCAAAACACTTCCAAATACTGCCAGCGGAATCAGACCTGCTGCTAACACAATCCCTGCCGCAATCGCCCAGAACAAAAACGCTATATCCAGGGGTTCTTTAATTGCGGTACGAAATCTAACGATGGACAACGCACCGACCATACCAAGAGACAACACTACGTTACTGGTCACTGCTAAGATTACAAAGTTCGTAATCATCGTCAGCGCCACAAGGGTGACGCCAAAGCTGGACGAATACATCACGACTGCATAGGTCTTTTTATAAACAAAGAAAATCAATAGTCCGATAGCAAAGGCCAGGACCATGGACAGCACCATATCTACGATGCTGATGGAAGTTACATTTTCCAAAAAACTGGATTTAAAAATATCATTAAATGTCATAGCTTTTTCTCCTTTTCTTTTTTATTTTTCCATTTCATATGTTATACCGCATTTTCCCTGCTAATGTGGGGCTAATCATATATCCTGCACTGGGCATATTTGGAAAAGGCACATACCCTGGTTTTGGGAAGCTGGACGGCATCCCGAATGATTTCCGGAAGATATGCATCCCATTTCACTTCCAAAATAATCATCGTCTCTCCCGCCGGAACCGTAACACAATCCGGATTTAAAAAATCGGTACATAAAAGTCCGGTCCGGATATCATAGTCTAAAGTGACCCTTACATTTCCGGGGCCAAAAATAAAAGGCTCCCTCGTATAATCCACAATCGTTTTCGGCCGCATCCCCTGATATGTCATTTTGCAATACAGCTCCTGAACCAAGGACCGATTCGAAGCCATCATCCAATCCAGATCTCCATCCACGATTTTCTGTGCTTCTTCCTTTGTCAAATTTGCGCTGTATTTCGTACCGAGTCTATTCAGCTTACTTTTTTTCTCCAAATGAATGATCGCAGGATCTAGATTATAATATCGGATGCGAAATTTTTCCCTCCGGTTCACCCCATCTTCCTTTTCCCGAAGCGCTTTATCTGAAAGATTATCAAAATAAAGACTGCGAATCAGATATTTCCCATCCACCGCATGCGGATCCGGTCTGGCGACCGCCATCATCCGCTGCCGGATCGCGATCATATCAGAATAAGAAATCATATGCTTCCATTCGTGACGATATCTTTTTTCCATAAAACACCTCCCTCGTATAATTATTTGATCGATATGTGACAGGTATTAGCATACTACGGCTGCCTTAAATAAAACTTAAAGGAACTGTGAACATTCTGTTACCTCCCTCTTGACATCCTATCCATAAATGGATATATTGAATAAAATGATAGGAAACGATTTTTTTCGTCTGATAGAGATTATGCTTTATAGAGGAGCCTAGTACTGTCCCGCGAACACGAAGTGTGAGTGGTTGACAGCACTGGCATCCGACAGAATAAGTCAGATATAAACT
>CADBUD010000294.1 GCA_902797785.1 uncultured Lachnospiraceae bacterium | reverse complement strand
CGCGAGGCGCTGAAAGCGCCCTTCCTATCGCGTTTGTGTGCACTAATGTGTTATAGTAAATGCATTTATTTAATGCGTTTACTATATCTATTTTATCCCAATGACCTGCGCATTATTCTGTCAGATTCAGCTTATGTCCGGAGAGAGACTGTACACGAACTGCATGCGAAGCAGGTTCGTGCACCATAACAATTTTTTGAGGAGCGAATATGAATACACATTTGACACAAGGTCTTAGCGAAGCTGAAGCCCAACGTCTCTACGACGCCGGTTTTTTCAACGAACCCGTAGAAAACCCATCCAAATCCATTGGTCAGATCATCGTCAGCAATGTATTTACTTATTTTAATTTTATCTTTCTATGTCTGGCAGCCTTATTGATTTTCGTCGGCTCCTACCGGGACCTGACCTTTCTTCCGGTAATTTTTTCCAATACCCTGATTGGAATCATTCAGGAGATCCGGTCAAAAAAGGTATTGGATCGTTTGACTGTCCTGCACGCGCCGGAGGCTTTTGTAATCCGGGATGGCAAGGAAAAACGTCTGCCGGTTTCCATGCTGGTACAAGGCGACCTCGTCCATTTCCGGGCAGGAAATCAAATCTGTGCCGATGCTTCTCTGGAGCTTGGCGAACTCTCTGTCAATGAAGCGTTATTGACCGGAGAAGCAGATGAAATCACAAAAAAACCGGGAAGCAAACTGCTTTCCGGAAGCTTTGTCGTCTCTGGAGACGGCTATGCGGTGCTGACAAAGGTAGGACGAAATTCCTATATTTCCAAACTGACTTTGGCTGCAAAATCCCAGACCAGAAGAACCCATTCCGAAATGATTCTTTCGCTGAACCGGCTGGTCCGTATGATTGGGATTCTTTTGATTCCCATTGGTCTGGGATTGTTTTCCATGCAGCATTTTTCTCTGCATTCGAGCGTGAAGGACAGTGTCATCTCTACCGTAGCGGCTTTGATTGGAATGATTCCGGAAGGACTTTATCTTCTGGCGAGTGCTGCTCTGGTTCTAAGTGTTCTCCGTCTGGCGAACCATCATGTCCTGGTGCATGAGATGGCCTGTATTGAGACTCTGGCAAGAGTCGATGTGCTCTGTGTCGATAAGACCGGAACGATAACCGAAAATGAAATGTCTGTCGAAACGATTGTTCCATTTCCTGGTATTTCTTCCCGGGACTTTACAAATGCGCTTAAGGATTTTACTGCCAATATGAGCAGCGACAACCAGACCATGCAGGCCTTAAAACAGGCGTTTCCTTCTCTCCAGCCAAAAAAGGCCAGTCAGACCGTGCCCTTTTCCGGAAAATATAAATACAGCGGTGCTTCTTTTAAAGATGTCCACTATGTTTTGGGTGCGCCGGAGTTCGTTCTTCTCTCGGACTATCCAAAGTATCGTTCAACGATTGATGATTACTCCCGGGAAGGATATCGTGTTCTTTTATTCGGTACGGTTTCTAAACCTTTGACGCAAGGTCCCCTGACATCTCCCGCTATGCCGTTCGGACTCGTCCTTTTGACCAACCCCATCCGAAAAGAGGCCGCTAAGACCTTTTCCTATTTTTCTAATCAAGGCGTTGACATCAAGGTCATTTCCGGTGATAATCCCCTGACCGTTTCCAAGGTAGCAAAGAAGGCCGGCATCCTTCATGCTGAGCAATATGTCGATGCCTCGACCCTTCACACAGCTCAGGAAATCGAAGAAGCTATTTTATCTCATACCGTCTTTGGGCGGGTGACCCCGGAGCAAAAGCGTCTGTTCATCCAGGCACTGAAAGAGCATAAAAAAACCGTCGCCATGACCGGCGACGGTGTCAATGATGTCCTCGCATTAAAGGATGCCGACTGCAGTATTGCCATGGCATCCGGAAGCGACGCTGCCAAAAATACGTCCCAGCTGGTCTTATTGGACTCCAATTTTTCCCATATGCCCTCGGTGGTATGGGAAGGCCGGAGAGTCGTCAATAATCTGGAGCGGTCTGCTTCTCTGTTCCTGATCAAAAATATCTTCTCCATGCTGATGTCGGTGTTCTCTTTGATCTTTTTTTTAGAATATCCGCTGGTTCCCTCCCAGATGTCCCTGTTAGGACTCTGCACAATTGGAACCCCGGCCTCTCTTTTGGCCCTGCAGACGAACAAAAATAAAATCCATGGACACTTTTTGACAAACGTGTTCAAAAAAGCCCTCCCTGCCGGGCTGACAGATTTTCTTGCTGTCGCCATCCTGTCTTTGATTGGAAATCATCTTTCCTTAGAAGACCGAGAGCTCTCCACCATTGCTCTTTCTATCCTTTTGAGCGTGGGATTTGCTACCCTGATAAAAGTCTGCTATCCCTTTGACCGGTACCGCACCATGGTATGTCTTGCCATGCTGATCCTTTTGATTGGCTGTGTAAAGCTGGTTCCGTGGCTGTTTGCCGTGACCTTATTGCATGGACGCGCGTTAAACATCCAGATTCTTTTTTCGCTATGCTCCATCCTTTTGCTTGGCCTTTTTGACTGGATTCTTAATATATTTCGTTATACTCATGAACGAAATGGCCTGCCGTTTTGTTCATGAGTCGCGTCGGATTTTGGTCGCTGAAAGCGACATTTTCCTTACAAAATCTGTGCGCATCATTTTTATACCGTTAGTGGAAACCGGCAACGGTTTTCGCTAACGGTATATACTCAGTAACTATTTTCTTCTGGTCAGATTTACCTCCTGAATCCGCTTCATCTGATGGTGGTCGAGATGATAGAACCGCATCGCAATCAAGGTTAGAATCCAACCTATGATCGGCGTTCCGCAATATAGAAACAGAGTCAATGCTTTCATTTTTCCTGTCAAAGGATCGGAAATCTGGGGAAGCCGTTTAGAAAACCCGATTCCTGCCACCATCAAACCCACAAATCCGGTACCTAAAGCGGTAAATATCTTATCCACAAAAGAAAACAGCGCTCCCATCAGCCCCGGAACATATTTTCCGCTTCGATAGACCTCGTAGTCCGAACAGTCCGCAATCATGGGAATGACCATATTGTTGGTGATGGACTTGCATCCATTCAGCAGGACGAACAAACAAAAAAAAGCCACTGTGATCCCATTGATGGAGGAAAAGGAAAAACGAATCCGCGAAACATCCTCCCGGTTCAAAAGGAACAGCATTGCCACCTGTAAAAGGATACCGGCTATGGTAAACGTGACCAGTGTTTTTTTTTGACCGACATTTTGTGCCAGACGGATTCCTAAGGTCACAATCAGAAGAGTCGGAAGCGCCGTGACCACGCCAATCAGACCGGCAATGCGGTAATCCTGCATCATGATTCCAAAGAGCATGACGCCAACTGTCGTATGGGAATACACCGTTGCCGCGAACTTATCTGTACAGGCTGCAATGATCAGCATGGCGATCGGCCGGTTATAAAAAAGAATTTCCTTATAATCCCTCAGCCGAATCTCCTGCTTTTTTTCTGACTCATAAAAAAATTCCTTCCGGTCCTTTTCCCGAATTCCCAGAATTGCCAGCAGTGTGGCCAAAAAGGATACCAGAATCACAACTGCTGCAAATTCCATGAACAGCCCTCCGGAATTCAGTCTTCCGTATTTTTTTACGAGATAATTTGAAACATAGAGGGCGATCCCCCCATATGCCGCCATCACATACAATGAATCAAAATAGGTCGAAATCGGTCGCTGCTTGGGATTGTTCGTCAATACGGTCTGTCCGGATTTCCCCACGACCGTCTGAAGGGTATAGCCAATGATAAATCCCATATAGGTCAGGACGAACCAGATCAGCCGCAGCCCTCCAGGAATGTGATGGGTCACAAAAAACAAAAGGAACACACATCCGCTCATCAGCAGATTTCCTATCAGCATAAACGGACGAAATTTTCCATATTTTCCATTCATCTTATCCAGGAAAAAACCAGCGATCGGATCTGTGATGCCATCGAACACATTGAGGGCAGTCAGCAGGATGGAGACCAGAACAACGCCAAACCCTGCCACTCCATTGGCATAGTAAGACACATATGCCATCATCGCCAAATATAAATTGGTAGCAAAATTATTCAGCGAGAAAAAAGCGATCTGCCAAAGTTTTGCGTTATTGTACTGCATCGGATCTCACCCTGATAAACTCAGCCAACCGAAGAACGGTCCCTACAAGCATCTCTCCTTCGATCTTTAGATACTCTTTTATATGTTCTTTTTGAAATTTTACCCGTTTTTCGGAATGCTCAAGGCAGAGTTTTCCTCCATCCCAAAGTGCCTTGAGATACTCTTTTCCATACCCTTTTTTGACAGCCTTTGCCAGCTGATACGCATATCCGATCAGCAGATGCTGCAGATTGAACAGCACCATCAGAGGCGGCAGATTTTTATAAATCAGATAAACACTGTTTCTGGCAGATTTTAAAATGCGGAACTGGTTCGGCTGGGCGTCAGCCGTTCCGCTGCCCACATGATAGACCAGGGCCTTCGGAAGATAGCGGTTGCGGTAGCCATAGATCCTGGCCCGAAAGCAGACATCAATATCTTCCAGATAGGCAAAATGCGCTTCATCAAAATATCCGATGGTCTCAAAAATTTTCTTTCGGTAAATCGCCGCTCCGGCACAGCTGGAAAAAACATCCTGCTCCTTTCGATACGCCTTTTTATTGGCATACTCTCCTCTGGCAAACGCCCATCCCAGCGTACTGTAATAATCACCGGCATTATCAATTTTTTCCGGCAGGTGGTATTTGAGCATTTTGGCAGAACAGGAAAACAATCTTTCGTCTTTTTCGATTCCCAGATACAACTCACGGACAAAATTTCTCCCCGGCTTCGTGTCATTATTCAGCAGAATGACATAGGGCGCCTTCGCTGCTTTGATTCCCTCGTTTACAGCCCTGCTAAATCCATAATTTTCAAACATGCCGATGACATGAACCCACGGAAAATATTTTTCCAGATAGTCCATACTTCCATCTGTCGATCCATTATCTACGACAATGACCTCCATATCCTGAAAGCTCTGATGCTTCAAGGCATTCAGACAAGTCTTTAAAAAATGCTTTCCGTTATAATTTGGAATCACGACCGATACTTCCATACTCATACTCCTTTTGCTAACTTTTTCAAGTGTTCTGCCAGCCGGCTTCCCTCCGGTGCTTCCGCCGCAACCTCAGCCAAGTGCGCTCCCGCGTTCGACGCAAACGCTTTTGCTATGGTATCCAATATTTCCTGGGCTGATAAATCCAACGGTTTCCCCTCTGCCTCTTGTCTTTTGAGCCATTCTGGAATCGTCTGTTTTGCGTAGGCCTGAACCTGGGGAAAGAAGCTTCTCTCTGTCCATTTTTCCTTTGGATAGACCGTCATGAGCTGTTCAAAAAACCTTCGAATGAACGTATCCTCCAAGAGAGGATGATAAAGCTCCTCTTCAGGAGAAGCAAGCTCTATTCCATAGATATCATGAAGTGGCTTTTTCCTTTGCTCCTCCAAATATTCTACCGTTTCGCAGTAGCTTCTCAAGACGGCACAGAACCGTTCTCTCCGCTCCATTTTTTCGATTGGGAAATCAGGGAACATCTGAATCAGGGTGAACGTATCGATAAAACAGCGCTTTAACTGATACCCCACGCTCCGGTTATGGGAATGAATCACACCTATAGAAGAAAGCAGGGCAATCTTTCCCCCATCCTGAAGAATGTTTCTGCCAAGCCGAAGATCCTCAGCAAAGGAACCATGATAACCATACCGGAAAAAGACCTCTCGTTTGATCATACAGTTGACATCATTCAACTGGGCATTTTTTCGAAGTTCTTCATAGGTTTTCTTTTTGGGCAGAGAACAGATCCGATCCTCTTTTTCCAGGCCCAAAAACCTGCGGTGATTTTCTCCATCAATCCTTGCCTGAAGGCAGGCATCCGGTCTTGGAAGCTCTGCGCTGCTGACTGCTGAAATATCTTCATTTTGAAGAACACTGACCATATGGTACAGCCAATACTCGGAAGCCGGTTTCGCATCCTGCGTCATAAAAAGCACATACTCTCCGTCTGCTTTTTTTGCTCCTAAATTTCTTGCTCCGGAATGCGTAAAACTCTCCTGTGGAATCTGGATGACCTGGCATCCCATGAAATTAGCAATCTCTACTGTCTGATCCGTACTTCCCGAATCTACAACAATGAGCTCCAGATTTGAAATCCCCCGCTGTAGTTTTAAAGCAGCCAGATGATCTAAAAATTCGTCCCCCGCCTGGTAGGTCGGCAGAACGACCGAGATTTTTTCCTCCACCGGCTGTGGAGGGAGCAGATAGTCGATGGGCCGAATCAGACACTTTTTCTTTGAAAAGCCCTCCGGGAGCTCCTCTGCCAGCTTCATTCCCTCCGGGTAATCCCCCCGCTTGACAGCGCGTTCCCGTTTTAGTTTATGATACCATTGATACCATTCCGAATTTTTTTCCCCGGTAGTGATATCAAGCAAAAAAGCATAACGTTTTCTCTGGATCTTTTGTGCATCTAAGACAAGATCTAAATAAGCCAGGTAATTTCTTATCGGCTCTTCATACCGGGTATCCAGATTCTCCCGCATGGCGGTAAGCTCACGATAGACCTCGCCTGGTGACTGAGACAGGCTTTCCAGAATCCGTTCCTCTGCCCGGTCTGCCGGTTCAATCTTTAGCGGCTTTCGGCTGGTTCTTTGATATCTTTGTATCATCGAAAGCACATTCTTTTCAAAGACATCAATTCGCAGCTTTTCTTCAAACAGCTTCCGTCCCGCCTCTTTTATGCTGCCCAGCTCCTGCTTTTTATCTGTGATCTCCATGATTTTTTCTGCCAGAGCCTCTACATTTTCACTCTGAAATACAAAGCCATTGACGCCATCCTCGATTTCCCTTGCCGTACCGGTGTGATCTGAACAAAGGCATACCTTTTTTCTTGCCATTCCTTCGGTCAGAGTCACCGGCATCGGGTCATCTCTGGAAGGCGCCACGACGCAATCCATCTGTTCATAAAGGCGAAAGAGCTCTTCCCGCTCGACTTCTCCTAAAATATGGACATTCGGATATGCTCTCTCGTAATACTGCATCTGCTCCGACATATCCTCCCGAAATTTTTTCCCGGCAAAATAGAACTCTGTTTTTTTCATATAGGAATATGGCAGTCTGTTCACAGCATCTAACAAGATATCCTGCCCCTTCCGATAGTCGATCGTTGCGGCAACAACAAAACGTGTCGTCTCATCTGTGTCCGCCGCTGCCTTCTCGACCTCCTGCACTATATCCTCGATGCCGTATAAAAGAATTTCTTTTTCGTAACATATGCCAATCTGTTTTAGCTGCTCATAGGCATATTCACAGACGCAGACTGGACGGATATTCGATGTCAGACGCTTTGGCAGTGCGTCTCCTGCATCCTTTAGCACCTGCTTCCCTTCATGAAACCACCAGATAATCGAATGAAAACTTCCCTGATATCTCTTGATCAGATTTGACAGAACTGCCGTATTCATTACACAAAGAGCACTTTCCCGGATAAAATGATCCAATAATAGCCGCTTGTTCCAATCCGGCTCATAGGAAGCATCATAAAATCCCTCTGACAATCTCTTTTCTACAATGACCGTGATTCCATCCTGATTTAATGTCTGCCGCAGCGGACCGTCCATCGGAGAAAACATCAGAACCTGCCAGCCGTTCTTTTTTAACAATCGTGCCAGATTTGCCAAAACGACCGGCGCTCCGGTTCGGGAAAGCTCATGCGTGACCAAAAGAATCAGTCCCCGGCTTTTTTCTTCCATTTCCTGTGCGTCTCTGGAGAAAAAAAAGCGAACCTCTGTCCGGATCGACAAATTTTCGAACAAATTGATCAAATCCTCCCGTTGATGAATCAGCAGCATATTTTTTAATGTAATCAATTGTCCAAACGCAGCAATCAGTTTTTTATGTCCCTTCTTCGATTTATCCATTCTCCTGCAGGTATCACATATTTCTTCGAACAGCTCCCGCATTCTCTGGCTGCAAAAAAAAGAAAGAGATTTTTTTGCGAACTCCGTTCTTGCTTCTGAATCCAGCTCCTGCTCCAGCCATTCATCCATGGACGGCTTTTGTTTTGGCAGGATAAAAACTCCCTGTTCATTGCGGGTCACTGTATATTCTATGGATTTTTTTTCCTGACTTCCCCCATTCTGCACTGCCCCTTGTTTTTTTGCCCCTCGTACTGCCTTGACCATGCTCCTTACTGCAAAGCCGCCCTTGTTCTGTCGGATAACATCCAAAATATGAAGATTTTTTTGAGCTTCTTCTATTTTCCTGGTCTTATCTTCGATTTCCTGAAAAGCAGCAATATCCCGTTCCAGCTTATCGGAAAGCTTTTCTTCCAGTTCCTCGATCTGATTCCATAGGTCTTGTTTCGTTACCTGCTGCATAAAATTTTCCCTGCTTTCCTATTTTTTCGCTCTGCCTCTGCTCAAGTGACATCTGCCTACTGGCAGATTCCAACCAGTTCATACCGGCCTTCCTCCAATATCGTTTCTGTCACTCCCATTGCAGCCAGCAGCTTTAGCCTTTCTACTTCCTCCGGACGGTTTTCCCGTTCAAACTCCCAGTCAATAATAAAAAAGGAAATGTCCGCTTTCCTGATATACTCAATAAACTCCTCCGTCGTATCTGTCAAATGACTATTCCCCCAATAGGTCAAGTCCAGATAAGACTCCAAAATCCCCGGAAATCTCAAAATATATTCATGGTCTCCAAATCCGATTCCTTTTTCCCCCGGATGATCCTCTAAATAATCCCAGATCTGTTCCATCCCCTGCTGTGACAGCTTCACCTTTTCCATCATCTGGCTCTGATAATATTGCCGGCTGATCAAATGCGCTTCATTAAACCCAATGCTCATGGACCAATTCGTAACGACACACAAAATCATCGAATATATCAGATAGGGAATCAGCATCCCCGTCATCTTTTTTCGCTTTTTTTCTGGATATTCCGATAATTCGATACAAAAATATAAAATGATCAGAACATAGCAGGTCATAAAATAATTCCCATCCGGTTTTCGAAGCAGTGCCATAATCACAAGATTGACCAAAGCATATGGAATACAGACCATTTTAAGATAGTCTTTTCCCAATATTACCTGTGTCTGCTCTTTTTTTCCTGTTTTTAAAAATAAAACTGCCAGAATCAAAAAAACAGAAAGCACGCCTCCCCACGCAATGACCACATGATCCATGTTTTCCGTGACCGGGGCAATCCACATCCCGTACATTCTCTCCCACAACTGGATCTGACCTTCCTTAGAAAAGATAGAAATCTGGCTTCCGATCTGATTAAATTGATCGACGCGATAGGGATATTTCACCACAAATCCCAGCTTCTGAAACAAAGGACCGAAGGAGGAGGTCATCGGAACTCCGACCATCAGCCATGTTCTCGCTGTAATCCCCAAAAAAGCACCTGCAACAGGAAACAGCAGCGCCCACGTTCGTTTCTTATTTTTCTCTTTGTTCTTTAAAAAAATGCAGGAAAAAAAACAGCGCTTCCACAAAAAATAACAAAGACTCATCCCCATAATTGCGGTAGAAAATACCGGTGCTGTCGGCTTCATCAAAAAGCTCAGAAGATATGCCATCCATGCTCCCGTCATCAGACTGCGTTCTCCGCTGCGGATATAATAGAGCCAAAAATATACCATGAGCAGCTGCAGCAGCATGGTCATAAGATCTGTTTTGGCCGTAATCGCCATATTCATAACGGCAGGCGTCGCAGAAATCAACAGCACTGCGAGCATAGGAAGCGATTTTTTTTGTTCCCCGACAAAGAACGAGACAATCCGATATCCCACAACTGCACAAAGGAGAGCCAGCATCAGCTCAAATGCGTAAAGAAAAGCGTAGGAAGGAAGACCGGAAATTGGCAAAAGCAAGGTCTCCAGGCCCTTGGGATACGTATATACAGCACCCGGCAGCTGCAGATTTTCATAAATGCCATGATTTGGATCCAGAACAAATTCGGATCGCAATCCATACCAGATCGAATCATAATCAATCGTGCGGTTCATCCGCCCGATCTGAATACAAAAGAAGGTCAGGGCAGCGCTAAAACAAGCCGCCTGAGGTCTGGTACCGGCAAGCTCCAAAGACAATTTTGGCAGGATTCCCTCCTTTTTTTCTGATTTTTCTTTTTTATGAAGCAAGAAAAAAATCAGTTCCGCCACAAAAAGGACGGCCACGGCAAGCCTTAGATTTCTTATGCTCCCCAGCTGAAATGCTGACATCAGGCAGAAGAGACAGAGCAAACTGCTCACTCCAAGCAAAAAATCCAAAAAAGCACTCATCCGCAGCGTAATCCGAAAAACAAAAATCCGCAGAAAGGCTCCATGAAAAAAAAGGAACACCATGTAACACGCAGCTAAAAACAAAGGAATCCATGTTACATAGATCCAGCAAAAGCCGGAAAAAAGAAGAATCAAGGCTCCCCACTGTTCTCTCTTTTTGGTGAACAGGGTAAGGGACGCAAAAAATGCAAAAAACAAAAGAAGCAATTCCGGAAACAAGCTCCAGACCTCCTTTTGCTGAATATGCCAGTTCAGCCATCCACGAACAAATACTTCATAAAAGGACAGAACAAGAATCAGTCCTCCCAAAAGAAACAGGGAAAAAAGTCCTGCCTGTTCCAACCCGTTTTTTTTCATTTGATTTTGTCCCTTCATGCGTCCGCCTCAGAAAAGAAAGTCTCCTCCAGCATCAGGCAGAGAGCATGATAAATCGGAAGATGCAGCTCCTGTGTCCGGTAGGCTCCTGTCTCCGGTACAATCAACGCAACATCGGCATATTCCTTTAAATCTCCTCCGTCATTTCCTGTCAGTGCAATCACCGGCATTCCCTTTGTCCTGGCTGTCACTGCAGCACAAACGACATTTTCCGCATTTCCCGAGGTGGAAATTCCCAAAAAAACATCCCCTTTTGTTCCATAAACATAGACCTGCTGGGCATATCCTGCCAGAACCTCTACATCATTGGAAAACGCGGTATTAAAAGAAGTATGGGAAGAAAGACAAATTGCGGGAAGCCCCCCCTGTAAATTTCTGCTCAGAAACCGCCCCCGCTTGCTCTCTGTTTTGATCAGCTCCTTGGAAAAATTTACCGGAATTTCTCTCAGCTTTTCAAAGCCCTTCATCAACTCGCCTACGATATGCTCCGCATCAGCAGAGCTTCCCCCATTTCCTCCAATCAGGAGCTTATGTCCTGATTCGAAACAGGTCTTTAAAAGATCATAAGATAGGACTAGTTCCTCTTTTAAAGGTTCCAGCAAAGGATAACGCTCCAACAGCTCGATCAGATATGCTTCTACTTTTGGATTCATTCTCTTTCTCCATTTCTAATTATTATTCTCTTTTTGTGATTTCTATGTGATATTTCGGGTATATTCTCTGGCTTCCTTCAGATCTTCGGCAAAAAAATCATATGCGGTAAAGCCCTGCTCCTTGATTTCTTTTCCATAGCCTGTCGCAACTAAAATTCCGCGAAGTCCAAAGTTTCTCCCCGCCTCTACATCAATGGCTTTATCCCCGACCATGAAGGAATGCTGTTTGTCGATAGAAAAAAGCTTCTCTGCCTGTAAAAACATCCCGATTCCTGGTTTTCGGCAGGAGCAGGTGACCTTGTATTTTCCCAGTCCTTTTTGTGGATGATGGGGGCAATAAAAAAATGCGTCGATTTCTGCCTGGTAGGGACGAAGCATTTCGTTCATATCCCGGTGAAGCTTTTTTACTTCCTCTTCCCCATAATAGCCATAGGCGATGCCGGACTGATTGGTGACTACGACCAGACGATATCCATCTGACTTCCAGGCGGATAAAGCTTCTACGGCATGAGGAAGGAAAATCAAATCTTCTTTTTTATGGAGATAGTGGACTTCTTTATTTATTGTTCCATCTCGGTCTAAAAATATTACTTTTTCCATGGGGCGGGATCCTTTTCCTGATTTTGGTTTTATTGATTGACATAATTAGTTTCATTATACTACTTTCCTTTATTTGTGTAAACTTCTTTTAAAATTTTCCTTCCTTAAGCGGGCATGCGCAAAACTATAGGAAACAAATTTATTCGTTTCCTTCTGCCCCCAAAAAAAGAAGCAGCAGAAAATCCTCTTTTCCTGCTGCTCTGAATTATTACGACTCACCATCCCGCTGTTTGTAGCAGCGAAATGCATCTGCTTCTTCTTAAATCTGCGTAGCCACCTCTTTGTAGAACTCCGAATAATCCTTCCGATTTTCTTTCGTGAACTGAATCGCTGTCCTCGGATGCTG
>CADBUD010000293.1 GCA_902797785.1 uncultured Lachnospiraceae bacterium | reverse complement strand
ACGCCATCTCAATTGACAAAAAGATGAGTAACTTAGTGACAGTCAACTATAACAAACTGGTGACAATGGAAGGAGTTAGCAACAGTAATGGCGGCTTCGATGGAGGTGTCAGAGGAGTCCTTGGAGGAATCGCCTGACCCGGAACCATTTGGAATGACGAGTCTGGTGCTCTATGAGATGACTCAGGAACACAACCTATCGTTGGAGGATGTCTACTATGAGGAAGAGACCTTCTGTACGGGCTGTCCGATGGAATTTACAGCTTCAATTGCCAATCATGGTACAGAAGCAGTACCGGCATCCACGCTGGAGATTTGTGGGTCGGATGGAAGCGTGCTGGCGTCTAAGGATTTGCAGGCGCCGCTCCTGCCGGGGTGTGCAACAGAAGCGTCGATATCCTATGTTGTTCCGGAAGATGTTTCCCGTCAGGACATCCGGCTGAAAGTCATGCCAAAGGATGTGGCAGATGCAGATGAAACAGACAATATAAAGGAAATCCACCTGTCCTATGACAATCTTTCCGTAGAGCAACTGACGTGTGGATGGAAAGGGGAAAATACCTGCGTCATTTCTGCGGATATCGTGAACCGCGGCTATGATAAACGTTCCGGCATCAAAGTGTCACTTCGAAAGGACAGTGAAACGGGAACCGAAATTGCGACAGAACAGATAGACCGAATTGAGCCTATGGATCTGGAGACGGTCTCTTTTGAAGTGAATGCCAAAGAGGGAGAGGTCTACTATGTGGTGATAGATGAGGAATCGGATCCGAATCTGTCCGGGAACAGTGAGTTCCTTTTGATTTCGTTGGGAGAAGAAGAACCGGAAGAACCAAAGCCGGTAATCATTCAGACCATCTCCTATCCAAAGAATGCCGGTCTCCTTACCGGAGGCGGCGAATATACCTCAGGTGATAAGCTTACTTTGACAGCAAAACCTGTGAAAGGCTATACCTTCCTGGGCTGGTACAAAGGAAGCATCGAAGAGGGCACCACCCCTTCGGAGACGAACAGCGTCGCGACGACCCCATCCTTTGAGCTTGCTGTCCCGCAGGAGGACACGACCTACACCGCATATTTTACAGCCAATGCCAGCAGAAATCTTTCCATCTTCCCGGGAAATGGAAGCGTTACCTACACCCTCCATGACACCACAGACACTATTACGGCAGATATGGAAAACCAGAGTTTCCCTATGGGAGCATATGTCACGGTAAATGCCACGCCGTCGGAAGGCTATGAATTCCTGTACTGGACAGATGCGTCCACAGGAAGGATCCTTTCGGAAAAGCAGAGCTACAGCTTTTATTTAAGCGACAATACATCGCTCAGAGCTTTTTATAAGAGTGCTCAGAATACGGCCTGCTACGTCGTCTTCAAAGACCTGAACGGCAAAGTCCTCTGGGCGGGCGATGTGCAAAAAGGCGCAGCTGCCGAAGCCCCGCAGACAGGAAACTTCACAGGATATACCTTCAGCGGATGGGACAAGGATTTTACGAATGTACAAAAGGATCTTGTCATCAACGCAGTCTACGAAAAACAGACGGGCTACAAGCTTACCGTCATAGACGGCTCGATCCTTTCCGGAGAAAAGGACAGCTATGCGCATGCGGACATCGTCACGGTGAAGGCAGAGGAGACGCAGGGCGAGAAACATTTCTCGGGCTGGTACGCAGATGACGTTCTGGTGAGCGATTCGCTGGAATATACCTTTGCTGTCACGAAATCCATGACCCTTACGGCGAAGTACGAGGCAGAAGAAGCCATCGAACAGCAGCCGGTACTTGGCTTTGTGATGGGAGACAGGACAGAGCTTGCAAATGGCAAGCAGACCGTAGTTATGGATGTTTCCTGGTCTGTGCCGGAGGGCTATACCTTCAATGGCGCAGGACTGCTGCGGACGCTGGACGACATATACCGGAATGATCTTACGCTGGAAAAAGTCGATGGGGCGAATGTGAAGAAGAACAGCACAAAGCTCTCGCAGCCGGCAGGAACGTATGAATACACCCTGACGCAGGGAACAGCCTCAAAGGGAAAAGACCTGCATGCCAGGGCATATTTGATCGTGACGGACGATAAGACCGGAGAGGTCAGGACGCTGTATTCCGATATAGCCACGAGCATGGCATCAGGAAATCCATAGGATCCTGATGAGGATTTCAGGCGCGATAGCACCGAGAGAGCTGCGAAGCAGCGGGAAATCCGAATGCCGGGAGGAGGACTGTGAATAGTAACATTATAGAAAAATCAAACAAAAAAACATCCTGAAAAAGAAAGGATATTATACGAGGAGGACGTACATGAAGGAGTCATACGAAACACCAAAAATGGAAGTGATATTGTTCGGAACAGAGGACATAATCGCGACATCGGGAGAAGGCTTTCTCGACCCGGATTCAGGGGAGGAGCTGTAAGGCGCGAAGCTGTCGTGCATTTCTATGAATCAGAGCGGAAGACATATCTCAAAAGGTGGATATTCTTCCGCTCTTTTGTTAAAAGCTTATATTTGTCAAAGAAAAAAAGAAAGTGAGGATGAAATGTGAGAACGTTATTATGGAGAAAGAAAAAGCTTGTTCTGTGTCATAAAATACGGATGGTGCTCTTCTTTTTGCTGCTTTTAGGCAGGCTGTCAGTCCACGCGGAAGAGCGTTATACCGAGGGCTTTTTTCAATACACGGTAGCAAAGGAAGAAGTAACGATACATTCCTATTTTGGAAAAGAGACGGAAGTGACGATACCGGAAAAAATCGCTGGCTATCCGGTGACTATGATCAAGGACAGCACTTTTTTTAATAAAGATGAGGTAAAAACTGTGGTCGTGCCATATACGGTCACGTCGGTAGACGAGCAGACGTTTCTTGATATGAAACACTTGGAGCGAATTATTCTAAAGTCAGATCAGGTGAATGTCCGGGCAGCGGAGTATGTCATCGTAGTGGAGGATTTTCCGAGGTTTGTAAATACGGATGAAAAGACAGGAGATAAAGAAGACAAGAAGGAAGAAAAGAAGGAAGATAAAAAAGACAAAGTTTCAGAACAGAAAGAGGAATCCATGGATTTTGATGATACGCAGATTGAGCCGGAAAATAATAAAGAAGAGAATGAGGGAAAAGTCGACAAGGAAGAAGAGAAAAATCCTGAAAATGAAGAACGACAGGTTTCGTTTGATACGAGTGAGAATACGAAGGATAAGAATAAGGTTTCTGATTATGTAATAGAGTCGGATGCCTCCACGGAAGAAAATGATTCGTTTACTTATGATGGTATAGCGTCAGAAGATGGAGATCTGTATGTCACGGTTGATGGGGATCATCACTTGATAGCCATTGACAGGCAGGGAAATGTAACTATGCTTGATAAAGAGAAAGAGTATTATCTGGGACATAACGGGGCGGGGGACGCCGCAATCGTGGATCAGGACTGGAATGAAATTAAAATTTCTGGCAAAGAATTAGTGTTTCCGGATGGTGGACGAATGAAGCTGCCGAATGAGTCTTTTGTAGAAGGAACACAGGAGAGGCAGAAGGAGGATGCGGAGAGTGAAAATGCGAAGAAAGACACTAATGCGGGAAAAGCGCCGGGAGAAAAGATGGCGGAAGTAACAGAGGAAGGGAAAGCCGGGGAACGGACGGAAGAAACGTCAGATTCTGTTTTATCCGGAAATAACTCAAACTTCCCACAAAATCTTGCCTCGCAAATCCTTGTAAGTACTGGCTATAGTTGCTAAATTATGCTGCTGTTGACAATTCATT
>CADBUD010000292.1 GCA_902797785.1 uncultured Lachnospiraceae bacterium | reverse complement strand
GTTGGTTCATCTGCCAAAAGGATTGCCGGATGACTCACCAAAGCCCTTGCGATGGCTACTCGCTGCTGCTGCCCTCCGGAAAGCTCCGATGGTTTATGCTTTAGCCGTTCCTTAAGTCCCAGCAGTTCAATGGTTTCTATGCATCTTTTTTCCGCTTCTTTATGTGACATCCCCTGAATCAAAAGAGGCATAATAATGTTCTGTAGAACCGTATAGGTCGGAATCAGATGGTATTTTTGAAAAATAAATCCAATCTCCTCGTTTCTAAGACGGTTCAACTCTTTTTCTCCCGCCTGGTGAATCGCATTTTCATTTAAGAAATATTCCCCCTCATCCATCGTATCCATACAGCCAATCAGATTCATCAAAGTCGTCTTTCCTGAGCCGGAGGGCCCCAAAATTGCCAAAAACTCTCCTTTTCTTACCGTAAAAGAAATATCCTTTAATACATGAAGTGTTTCACTTCCCATTTGATAGCTTTTATTGATTTTTTCCATTCGAATGATCTGATTTTCCATGCAGCCTTCCCCTTTCTCTATCCCTGGATCCATATCCCAGTAATCACACTTTCTCCATCTGCTGTCGTTTCCAGCAGCACTTTGATTACATCGCCTTCTACTAAATGAGCAAAGGTCGTTTCAGCTCCTAAGGATGTCGTCACCACAGTCCCGACCGGAATCTGATACTCTCTTGTCTCTCCCGTCAGTGTGTATGTCAGAGATGATTCCTCCAAAGCTTCATCCGGCTTTCCCATCGCGCTCCCGCTTGCCATATCCGGGCGGTTCTTTCTTTCTCCTCGTTCTGACTGGGAGAAATCCCTTCCTTTTTGTTCTCCCATTGCGCTCCCGCTTGCCATGTCCGCACGGTCTCTTCTTTCTCCATTCCCTGACGGCGCGGATTTCTTTCCAGCTGTCTCTCCCATGGCGCTCCCACTCGTGACATTTACTATCGCCAGAGTCATCTCATTTCCTGTCATGCTTTCAATCTGCCCATAGATCAGCTCCTGATTTTCCTCTAATTCCTCTTCTGAAATGTCATAAGACGCTGTTCCTGCTGCCTGACAGCCAACAAGAAGCGCAATGACCAGCAGCCAGACTGTCAGCATCTTTGTCTTTTTTGCTTTCAATGTCATTCCTCCCTTGTTCCGGTTTTATTCCTCCGTCAATGCCTGTATCGGCATCAGGCGGCTTGCTTTCCATGCCGGATAAAATCCAAATAAGGTTCCTGTAAGAACCGCAAATCCGACAGCAAGCACAGCGGCAGATGCAAAGAGCTCTACCCTTACCTGAAAATATTCCACGACAGGCGCCAGAAGAAAGCTTAAGCCCACTCCAAGAATTCCGCCCAGGATACTGATACATCCCGCTTCTAATAAAAATTCCACCAGGATATCCCGTTTCGAGCACCCCATTGCCTTTAGGATTCCGATTTCTTTTGTTCTTTCCCGGACGGTGACAAAAAGCACATTCATGATTCCAATTCCTCCAATAAAGAACACGATGACTGCCATTGCCACTAAAAGAATCGTCAAAATCTCATTCGACGCAGAAGCTGCTTCCATTTTGCTTCCCGCATCTGAAATCGTAAATTCCGCATTTGGGTAGGTCTCTGACAGAACCGTTTTGATATTTTCTATCACTTCATCCACCTGATCTACTTCTCTGGCGATAACGGTTATTGTCGGACGAATATTGGCAGAAAGATATTTTATTCCTGTGCTGTACGGAATAAAGACCGCTTCATCCGGGCTGATTCCAGAAGCGACACTTCCGACCTCCTGTAAGATTCCGTTGACGACATAAGGCCGGTCATCAATATAGACTGTCTCTGCGTACGCCTCTTCTATGCTCCCAAAAATCTCCTTCGCCGCAGTATAGCCCAGAATGCAGATTTTTTCTTTTTGTTCTTCATTGCTCTCTGTAATAAATTCCCCGGCCGCCAGGGAAAGATTACTGATTTCCAGATAATCCGGCTGTACTCCTGCAATGGTCTCGCTCGTCTCTTCCTCCAGTTCACCACCATCTACTGTCTGCTTCGTTGTGTAGGAAATCGTGACGTTGGAAATATTAGGAACAAATGTCTCCAATTCTTCCGTATCTTCCAATGACAAGGTAATGTTTTCCTGATTCATCCGGCTTTCTTCACTGACATTTCCGGCCGTGACCTGATTCTTTCCCTCTTTCGACATTCCATTTTCAAAAGAACCGCCATCCGGTGGCGTCGGCCGATCTCCGGATGCTTTTTCTGAGGTACCTCCCGATGGTCTGGCTGAGCTTCCATCCGAGGTGCCTCCCGATGGTCTGGCTGAGCTTCCATCCGAGGTGCCTCCCGATGGTCTG
>CADBUD010000291.1 GCA_902797785.1 uncultured Lachnospiraceae bacterium | reverse complement strand
GATGCTCTGTTCACAAAGGATAAACCGATCATCTTCGCATTCCACGGTTATCCGACCATGATCCACGAGCTGACCTACTTTAGAACCAACAGAAATCTTCATGTATATGGATATATTGAAGAGGGTACGATCACGACTCCATTCGATATGCGCGTTCAGAACTATATCGACCGTTACAACCTTGTTACTGCTGTCATCAATAATCTTCCACAGCTTGGTAACCGCGGTGCTTATCTGCTTCAGAAGATGCGCGATACATTAGTTGCTCACAAGCAGTACATCGCTGAGTATGGTGAGGATCTGCCAGAGGTACGTGATTGGAAATGGCATACCCCAGAAGATAAATAATTCTTCGTCATTGTAATAATAATATGAAAATCCCCACAGACAACAATCTGTGGGGATTTTTATTTGTTTTTCTCTTTGTTATCTTCTCTCCACTGAATCATACATTTTATTTCACTTTAACATTCAAGACCTTGCTCCAGCTCCCATATTTCTTTTTCGCTGAATCATATGCCCGTACTCTGACATATACTTTCTTCTTGCTGAACTTGGAAACAGAGGCGGTATAGGTCGTCTTGCTGATGGTAAAGCTCTTCGTATCCTTCGCTGTGAATTTCTTTTTCTTGCTGATCTGAAGCTGATAGGTCTTAATCTTGTTCAGCTTTTTCACTGCAACCTTCACTTTTCCCTTTTTCGAGGATGCGATACTCTTTAATTCTGCCTTTGGAATCGAAACGGTGATCGTGCTCTTTCCGGAGCCTTTGATTTCTACCTTTCCACTAGAGGAAACCGTAACTACCTTCGGATTGCTCGATGTATAGGAAAGCACTCCGTCTCCGCTCGTTTTTGCATTTAGAGAAAAGGCTTTATCACTTAAGGAAACCTTTTTGGAAGAAACTGTAATTGTCTGATCCAGCTTTGTCACCGGATTTATGATTTCTTTTTGTTCCTCTTCCTTTTTGGAAATTACATTGACTTTTGCCATAACCGCGATTGCTTTTGGGCTATACAAAGTCTTGTCCGAGGAGGTATAAAGCTCGGATTCTTCTCCCGTCGCTTCATTGATTCCCTTCCAATATCCCTTATTTTCTCCAATGCTGGCAATTTCTCCGGTAATGTTATAGGTTCCCGTCTTCGACAGATTGACACTGGAGAAATCCCAGTTGACCGGAAACTGTGCAGAGGCATCTCTCCAGTTATTCGCTGTCACAACATCCGCCAGTGGCATAGCCTGATTTAGTTCCTCTAGCGATTTTCCCGCCTCAATCGATACGGTTCCTAGGTTGGTCTGCAGCTGATCAGTCGTCTTTTCATAATCGATATCTGCGCTGCGAATCGCATCATACTGTTTTTTTGTCAGGCTGATGACTCCACCATGTTTGGTATTCGGGGTGAGGAAATAGTTGTCCGAATTCATATCGACATAGGACCAGCCGGTCGAAGAATTCAGATTATGGGATTCCATCAGCTCATAACCGCTCCGTTTAAAGGCATCGAGGAAAAGATAGAAGGTGTTGTCATCAGAATGACTCGGGAAGACACATGGTCCTTCTAAGCTTCCTCCACCTCCGATATTCGTCTGAACCCGGGTCCAGTTTCCATTCTGCTCCCACCATTTTTCCGCATCGGTATATTCCATAATGATGATTTCGGAATAACTCTTGGTCACGTGATACGTCCTTCCCTGATTCTGTATGATCGAGGTGTCGATGCAGCCGGTTCCTCCTACGTCGATCATGACGCCGCCAAAATCCCATGTTTCCTGGGTAAAATCCTTTGTTGCTGCCCACATAATATCTGAAGCTGCCTCCACGCTCTTGTGATCAGCATCTGAAAATACCTTGGACGACCAATATACCACAAATGCGCCGTCACCCTTTCCATAGAAATCTGGCACCCATGTAGCTTCCGGTGCCCACATCATCCCAAGATATGCAGCCTGCTCCCCATTGGCATTCAGTTCTACATTGACCTGACGTACCTCGCTCCATGTGATCAAATCCTTAGACTCCCAGACATTCATCATAACGCTTCCATGATTCTGCTCATCTGACCAGTTCTTAAAGCTGCCTCCAAAGACACGAAGATCTGTTCCAATAATATAGTAAGTCTGCGTTTCCGGATTGTAGGTCAGGAATGGATCTCTTGTTCCTGTCGTGCTGAGATTGGAAGCCAGGATTGGCTCTCTGTTGTTTAATGGAACCCATTTCATCGGGCTGTCTGCTTCGGAAATATCCAGGTAGATTTTTTCCGCATAGCCCGCGCTGTCTTCCACAAAGTGAACCATCAAGTATCCGTATGGATCATCCTCTGAGATCTCATCAAAGTTAGAAGCCTCCACTTGTGCCTATGTTTCCTCTATGATGCCGGAAGCCATTACGGAACACGGAGCTGCCACTGTCATCATTGCTGCCATAAGAAGTGCTGTGATTTTTTTTCGTTTCATATACTTCCTCCCTGTTTTTTCATAAGGAAATGCAACAGTTCATCCTTCTGTTACAAAGAAACAACCTGTGTTCCTCATTTTCCTTACCATAAATTAATTAATACGTTACAAATTCGTTTTTTATTATACGTTCTATCTCTAGAAAAATCAACAAAAAATAATTATAAATTGTCTTTTCATTGTTACTATTCACAGTTAATTTATACTCGTTAGCGATATTTAATGTGCGCAAATTGGCATAAAAATACCGGAAAAAGCCATCTGACCTTTCCCGGTATTATCTTTGATTTTATCTCTGATTTTATCTTTAGTTTTATCTTTAGTTTTATCTTGGGCATTACCCAAAAATTATTTTACTGTAACTTTCACCGCCTTGGAAAATCCATTCCGTCCATAGACATAGACGATACAGCTTCCTGCGCTCTTTGCGGTGATGACACCTTTCTCTGTG
>CADBUD010000290.1 GCA_902797785.1 uncultured Lachnospiraceae bacterium | reverse complement strand
TGGTCGTATTTGGCGCACTGCTACCCCGGATTTTCAAGCAAAATGCGCTTGAAAATACCTTGCGGGATAACGGCTGTGAATAGTAACTAAAAATCTCTTTCATATCATAAGTATAAAAAGAAAAAAGAAGGGAAAAATGAAAGAAAAAGAAAAAAGGGAGCATAAAGATGGAACAGTTTCAGATTCGTACCGATTTGGCACTGGAAACAAAGGAACGTTTTGAAGAGGATCATGTAGAAGTCCGCGGCGTCCGCATTGAAAAAGAGGAAGACGAAAAAAGAGAGCTTCAGATTACGAAGGTTATGATCGAAACAGAAAATGGAGCTAAAATCATGAAAAAGCCCCGGGGGTGCTATGTTACGATCGAAGCACCGAATCTGATGGAGCCGGACGAAGGATACCACAGGGAGGTTTCGGTCAAGCTGGCAGAAATCCTGTGTCATCTGATTGAAAATCGGGTATTCACGGAAGATAAGGATATAAAAGTCCTGGTGGTGGGACTGGGAAACCGGGAGGTAACACCGGACGCCCTGGGTCCTTTGGTCATCGAACATCTCCATGTCAACCGTCATATATTGAAAGAATATGGAAAGTATGCGATGGGAGTCGATCATATGGTGAGCGTCAGCGGAATGGTTCCGGGCGTCATGGCCCAGACCGGAATGGAATCAGGGGAGATGATCCATGGAATCATCCGGGAAGTAGAACCAGATCTGGTCATTGCTATTGACGCCCTGGCGGCACGAAGTACTAAGAGGCTGAACCGGACGATTCAGATTGCTGATACGGGGATTCATCCAGGCTCCGGTGTGGGGAATCACCGTCAGGCACTGAATAAAGAAACCCTGGGAGTCCCGGTCATTGCCATCGGGATTCCGACGGTTGTTGACGCGGCTACGATTGTCAATGATACCATGAAAAACCTGATTGAAGCCATGGAAGAGGCAAAGGTCCTGCCGACCCTTTCCGGCTCTTTGAAATCCCTGGATGAAATCGAAACAAGACAGCTGGTACGGGAGTTGATTTCCCCGAATCTGAATGGAATGTTCGTAACGCCAAAGGATATTGACGATACGATTCAAAGAATCAGCTATACTGTGTCTGAAGGATTGAACCTTGCATTTTTGAATCTGGCAGAATATGAAAAAAAGCCAGGGAAAGATACTAAAAAGGAATTCTAGGGAATATACTAGAACAAAGAACAAGGGAGAAGATGAAATGAAGAACGCTGCCCCTCCTGCTGCCGGCTTTCCTGCGTGCCTTTTGCTGGCAGCAAGCCTTGTCATGTTTTGTTTTAGTGCATCGTTATGGAAAGGAAACAGTCTGTCAAAAGCTGCCTGCCGATTATGTGAAACAGCAATGGCAGACTGCTTTTATTATTCTGTCCGGGAGTATCTGCCGGAGCTTTTATATTCTAAAGAGGAAAAGCTGACACCAAAAGAACAGGGAAAGCTCCTGGTGGAAAACAGCCTGCAAAACATCTGTCCGGTTCTATATTATGATACCGGACTGGAATGGGAAGACACGGCACGCGAAAGCGAAATGGAAATTCTACCGCAGATTGCAAAGATTTCTGAGGAAGAAAGAAAAAGCCGGGAGAATCAGGAAAAAAGGAACGTAGAGAAAGCGGTTTCAAAAGAGAGTGGAAAAGAAACAGAACCGCCAGACGGAGTAAAAACAGCAGACGAAGTAAAAACAGCAGATGAAGTAAAAACAGCAGATGAAGTAAAAACAGCAGACGAAGTAAAAACAGTAGACGGAGCAGAACCGGCATCAGATACGGAGGGGAACAGAAAAGAGCAGATTGCGTTGGAGGATTTAAACGATCATGATACGTTGGTCAGCCGGTTTTATACCGTTGACAGCACCACATGGGCAGATCCGGAAAAAATCAACGCCAAAAAGCTGGCAGAAAAGGATTTACATATCAAAGGGAGTAATGAACATCCCCAGATTCTGATCTATCATACCCATTCGCAGGAATGCTATGCAGATTCGACAGAAGGAGATTCCGCCACCTCCGTTGTAGCCGTAGGAGAATATTTAAAACAATTGCTCAATGATAAATATGGGCTGAACGTCATCCATCATACAGGAGAGTATGATAAAGAGAACCGGGATACGGCATATTCTAAAGCACTTCCGGAAATCGAACAGCTCCTAAAGGACAATCCCAGCATTGAAGTTGTCATCGACCTGCATAGGGATGGAGTCCCTGAACATGTAAAGCTTGAAACTGAGATCAATGGGAAAAAGATGGCACAGATCATGTTCTTTAATGGAATGAGCTATTCTAATTCTACCGGTCCCATTGACTATCTGGCAAATCCCTATATAGAAGATAATCTCGCTTTTTCCTTTCAAATGATGTACGAATGCGCAAACCGCTATCCGACCTTAGCACGATGTATCTATTTGAAATGCTACCGCTACAATCTCCATGTCTGCCCGAAAAGTCTCCTGCTGGAGGTGGGAGCCCAGACCAATACGTTTGAAGAAGCAATCAATGCCATGGAACCGGTAGCAGAGGTATTGCATCAGGTGCTGCAGAAACAAATTTAAAAATCCCTCTACCACCCCTATCCGTTTTATGGTACAATGAATAAAAATGCTCGCTTGCGAGGGCATTTTTTGAATGACGATCATAAGCGCAAAAGAAAGGACAAGAAAATCATGTCAGAAATCTCCCAAAGCAAAATCAGAAATTTTTGTATCATAGCACACATAGATCATGGAAAATCCACCTTAGCAGACCGGATCATCGAAAAGACCGGTCTTTTGACAAGCCGCGAAATGCAGGATCAGGTCTTAGATAATATGGACTTAGAGCGCGAACGCGGAATCACCATCAAAGCCCAGACGATCCGTACCGTTTACCGCGCAAAAGACGGAGAAGAGTATATTTTCAATCTGATCGACACCCCGGGTCATGTAGATTTTAATTATGAAGTATCCAGAAGCCTAGCAGCCTGTGACGGCGCCATTCTTGTCGTGGATGCAGCCCAGGGAATTGAAGCGCAGACACTGGCGAATGTCTATCTTGCCTTAGATCACGATCTGGATATTCTTCCGGTAATCAATAAGATCGATCTTCCAAGTGCCCAGCCGGATCTGGTCGCCCGGGAAATCGAGGACGTAATCGGACTGGATACAGAGAACGCTCCGAGAATTTCAGCCAAGACCGGATTGAACATCGATGAAGTCTTAGAGCAGATCGTCACGGAAATCCCTTCTCCAAAGGGAGATGCTGATGCTCCGCTGGCCGCTCTGATCTTTGACTCCCTGTATGACGCCTATAAGGGGGTCATTGTATTTTGCAGAATCCGGGAAGGCAGGGTAAGACGCGGAACTGAGATTCAAATGATGGCGACCGGGGCAAAGGCAGAGGTCGTAGAAGTTGGGTATTTTGGAGCGGGTCAGCTGATTCCCTGTGAAGAGCTTTCTGCCGGCATGGTCGGTTATATCACGGCAAGCCTGAAAAATGTACGGGACACTGCAGTGGGGGATACCGTGACAGACGCGAACCGTCCCTGCAAAGAGCCGCTTCCAGGATATAAAAAGGTCAATTCCATGGTCTATTGTGGAGTTTACCCATCCGATGGAGCAAAATATCCAAATCTCCGGGATGCCTTGGAAAAGCTTCAGTTAAACGATGCCGCGCTCCAGTTCGAGGCAGAGACCTCGATCGCGCTGGGTTTTGGTTTCCGCTGCGGTTTTTTGGGACTTCTTCATTTGGAAATCGTCCAGGAACGATTGGAACGGGAGTATAACCTGGATCTGGTCACGACAGCTCCGGGCGTAATCTATCGGGTGCATAAAACAGATGGAGCGATGATCGAACTGACCAACCCGTCAAATCTTCCGGATCCGTCAGAGATTGAATATATGGAGGAGCCAATTGTATCAGCAGAGATCATGGTGACAAAGGAATTTATCGGAGCCATAATGGATCTTTGCCAGGAGCGGCGGGGAACCTATGTCAGCATGGAATATTTAGATGAAAACCGGGCAATGCTCAAATACGAGCTGCCGCTCAACGAAATCATCTATGACTTTTTTGATGCCTTAAAATCCAGATCCAGAGGATATGCCTCCTTTGACTATGAATTAAAGGGATATGAACGATCAGAGCTGGTGAAGCTCGATATCCTGATCAATCACGAAGAGGTTGACGCGCTTTCCTTTATTGTACATTCCTCGACCGCTTACGAGCGTGGAAGAAAAATGTGCGAAAAACTGAAAGCTGAGATTCCACGTCACCTGTTCGAGATTCCGATCCAGGCAGCAATCGGAAGCAAGGTTATTGCCAGAGAGACAGTCAAGGCAGTACGTAAGGACGTGCTGGCAAAGTGCTACGGCGGTGATATCACACGGAAAAAGAAGCTGCTGGAAAAACAGAAGGAAGGAAAGAAACGCATGCGTCAGATCGGAAATGTAGAGATTCCGCAGAAGGCATTCATGAGCGTTTTGAAGTTGGACGACGAATGATGAATCCACTGGGCATTTATCTCCATATTCCCTTCTGTGTAAAAAAATGTGACTACTGCGATTTTCTTTCCTTTCCCCTGATAGATCTGTATCAAAAAGAAAAAAGAATGGAAGAGTATCTGGATGCACTCAAAAATGAAATACGAACAAGGAGCCGGGGCTTAAAAAATTATCGTGTGAACACGATTTTTCTGGGGGGCGGGACACCGACGGTGTTGTCCGGCAGCCAGCTGGATCAGCTGTTTTCCGTGCTCCATGAAAGTTTTTCCGTGGATGAAAATGCGGAAATCACGATGGAAGCTAATCCCGGCACATTGACAAAAGATCAGCTGTCTGTTTTTGTGGCGCGGGGAGGAAACCGCCTCAGCCTTGGTCTGCAGTCAGCACAGGAGAGAGAATTAGAACTGTTGGGCAGGATTCATCGGTTCAAAGAGTTTGAACAGAGCTTTTTTCAGGCCAGAGCTGCCGGAATAGAAAACATCAATATTGATTTGATGTCGGCTCTTCCGGGGCAGTCGGCAGAGGATTTTTTCAAGACTCTTTCGACAGTTCTGACCTTTGAACCGGAGCACCTGTCTGTCTACAGTCTGATAATAGAGGAGGGGACGCCGTTCTATGAACGGTATCGCAAGGATGAGGAAAACAGGGAGCGGGGTGAGATTCCCCATCTGCTTCCTACAGAGGAAACAGAGCGCTTGATTTATCATCAGACCGGGGAAATCCTAAACAGAGCCGGATACGAACATTATGAAATTTCAAATTATGCCAGAAAGAACCGGCGCTGCCGGCACAATGAAAACTGCTGGAAACGGATCGATTATGCCGGATTCGGTCTGGGCGCGTCTTCTTTTTTTGATCCGCTCCGTCGAAGAAATGAAACAGATTTAGAGCAATATATAAAAGCAGGAGGGCTTCCGCCTTTTGAGGAAGAAATATCCTTAAGCATCCGGGAACAGATGGAGGAGATGCTTTTTTTGGGGCTTCGCCTGTCGGAGGGAGTGAGCATATCTGAGTTTGAGGATAAATTTCATCAGTCCCCCCTTGCTGTCTTTTCCAAAACCTTGAAAAAGTATCAGAGCACAGGACATCTGCTTCTTCAGGATGGGCACATTTTTTTCACGGATCGGGGAAGAGATGTCGCCAATATGATCCTGGCAGATTTTTTGTTATGAAGATGTTACATGGGAGTCTGGTACTGTCCTGCGAACACGAAGTGTGAGTGGTTGACAGCACTGGCATCCTACAGATAAAGCTCCACCGGAGCTTTGTCTGCATACACCGTAGACAGA